>JAYUYY010000119.1:0-2880 GCA_043752225.1 Sandaracinaceae bacterium
TGCTGCGGAATTCAGCGCGCAAGCGGGCGGACATTAGAGCGGCGATCCTGGGCTGTCAAACCAACGGGGGGCATTCGGCGGCGCGGTCGGGTTGTTGCAATTGATCGGGATTTGGTGGGTGCAAACGCAAAAACGGGAGACTCCTTTCGGAGCCTCCCGCCGTTGCGTGTCGCGTTGCGGAGCAGCCTTCAGCAGGCGCTCACGTCACGCATCTGTTGCATTACTTGCCTGCGAGCGCAGCGTCGATCGCAGCCTTGAATGCCGGAAACGGCTGCGCGCCCTGAAGGAGCTTGCCGTTGATGAAGAACGAGGGCGTACCGATACGAGCGCCGGCTTTTTGCACGGCGTCTATGTCGGCTTGCACTGCCGCCTTGTGCTTGTCGGTGTCGAGCGCGGTCTTGAGCTTGGCGGTGTTGATGCCGCCGATCTGCTCCGCGTACTTGATCAGGTTCTCGGGCTCGAGCGCGCGCTGATTTTCGAACAGCACGTCGTGGTACTTCCAGAACTTCTCGTCGCCGCCCTGCTCGAAGACTTCCAAGGAGGCTTCCGCCGCCTTGAAAGCCTTGTCGTGGAACGGCAGCGGGTAGTTGCGCCAAACGATCTGCACCTTGTCGCCGTACTCCTCCATGACCTGCTTCACGGTGGGCAGCACGCGGGTGCAGAACGGGCACTGAAACTCGCTGAACTCTTGGATGAGGACCTTCGCGCCCTTCTTACCCTTCGACGGTGCCTTCGCGGGTGCGGCGATCGCGTAGACCTTGTTCGCGTCGGGCGCTGCGTCCGGCGCTGCCGCCGCGCCTGCACCTTCGATGAACTTCGGTGCGGTCGCGCCGTTCTCGGTGGCCTTCGCGTAGACCTGTGACTTCGGCGTGCCCTTGGCGACCAGCTCCTTGGCCTTCGCGAGCTCTTCATCGATCACGGCCTTGAATGCGTCGAACGGTTGCGCGCCGCGCAGGCTGCGACCGTTGATGAAGAACGACGGCGTGCCGCTCGCGCCGAGGCTACGCGCGGCGGCCTGCTCGGCCTCGATCGTCGCCTTGTGCTTGTTCGTGTCGAGCGCGGTCTTGACCTTCTGCATGTTGAGGCCGACGGCCTTCGCGTACTCCTCGAGCTTGTCGCGCGTGAGCGCTTGCTGGTTCTCGAAGAGCTTGTCGTGCATCTCCCAGAACTTGCCTTGCTCATGCGCTTCGAGCGCGAGCTCAGCCGCGGGCGTCGCGTCCTTGTGGAACGGCAGCGGGTTCTGCTTGAAGACCAGACGCACGTCTTTGCCGTAGGTATCGGTGATCTGCTTGATCGTCGGATTGACGCGCTTGCAGAACGGGCACTGGAACTCGCTGAACTCGACGATCGTGACGAGCGCGTCGGCGGGGCCCTTGGCCGGCGACTTGCCGACCTCGACCTTGTAGACGGCCTTCGGATCGGGCTGACGCGACTTCGCAGGCGCGTCCGCCGCCGAAGGAGCCTTCGCCGCGGTGAGACCGTTCTTGGTCAGCGCCGCGTAGATCTTGCCCTTCGCGATGCCCGTCTTCACGAGCTTCTCCGCGCGCTTGATCTCGTCGTCGATCACTTCCTTGAAGCGATCGATCGGTTGGGCGCCGGACAAGAAGCGACCGTTGATGAAGAACGCCGGTGTGCCGCGCGCGCCGAGCTTCTGCGCGAGCTCTTGGTCCGCCTTCACCTTGGCTTCATGCGTGCGCTTATCGAGCGCGGCCTTGACCTTGTTCATGTCGAGGCCGACTTCCTGCGCGTACTTCTCGAGGTCAGGACGCGAGAGCGCCTTTTGGTTCTCGAACAGCTTCTTGTGCAGCGCCCAGAACTTTGCCGAGCCGCCCTGCGCGTGCGCTTCGACCGCGAGCTCTGCGGCCGGCATCGCGTCCTTGTGGAACGGCAACGGGTTGTTGCGCCAGACGACGCGAACCTTGTCGCCGTAGTCCTTGAGGATCTGATCGATCGTCGGCTCGACGCGGGTGCAGAACGGGCACTGGAAATCGCTGTACTCAACGATCGTGACCAGCGCGTCGGGTGAGCCCTTGAAGGGCTGATCCGCGGTGACCGGGACCTTGAAGCGATCCGGACCATCCGGCTCTTCGACGCCCTTCACGTCGTCGGCACCATCCGCTTCAGCGGCTGCTGCGACTTCTGTGTCGGCCTTCGGGCCGGCAGTGACGTTGCCGAGCAGAACGCCGGCAACGAATGCGAACAAGATAGCTACGAATGCTGAACCTTTACTCATGGTGCTTTCTCCTAAGCGCGGACGTGCACCACGCCCTGCGCCGAATTGGGGTTTGAAGTTTGAAACGCTGCGAGAGACCGGACGAGCGCGTGAGAGCGCACCCGTCCAGCTCAGCGCGGTGGGCGTTCGAGCTTCGAACGTGCTGCTTCGCGCGGGCTTAGTCCCGCGGTTTCATGGAAGTTGCACGGAACGCTCAACCGCATCGGGAGCGTGTGTCGTGCAGTCGGAAGAGCGGCCGATGTGCTGCCGAGGCCGATCGACGCAGGCAACGTGCCCGCGGGCAGCTTGGAGCAGCGCGCATCATTTTGATTGAGGCACCAAGGCAGCTCATCGTCGTCGATCGCGCGCAAGCCGATCTCGATCGCGGGTGATGCCGCTTCCGACAGCGATCCCTCGAGCTGATCCGCGAGCTCTTCGGACAGCGCCTCGATCCGCTCGGCGCGTGTTTCATCGATCGGGTCGGCGCACATGCAGCTCTGCGCGGCTGCCGCGCTGTCGAGCGCGAGCCACGTCATCCCCACCACGATCACTGCGGCGCTGAAACGAGCCATACCGAACGGCGCGGAGTCTACTTGCTTAGTCCTCTCGGGCAAGGGAGTCGCTGAAGCCGAACAGCGGGCCATGGCTCGCTGCAAAACTTCTGAAGC
>JAYUYY010000120.1:0-2876 GCA_043752225.1 Sandaracinaceae bacterium
CTTCGGGCGCGGCTCGCATACCCATCCGGGCATGCCCTCTCCCGCGTTCCCTGAGCCCGTCGCTGCGATCCCGCCTACCTCCATCGCTGATTGCGATACCGCCGTCGCCCGGGTGCATGCAAAACGCGACGCTTGGCTCGTGGTCAGCGTTGCGAAGCGCATTGAGTATTTGGAGGGGTGTCTGGCGGGTGTGCGCGAGGTTGCGCCGGGTTGGGTCGCGGACCTTTGCAGCATCAAAGGGATCCGCAGCGATGACGCGATGGCGGGTGAGGAATGGCTTGCGGGGCCCGCGGTCACCGCGCGCAACGTGCGCTTGTTGATCGAAGCGTTGCGAGCCAACGGGCAGAAGCCGCCGCCGGCGATCACGACGCGCGCAAATGGGCAGAAGGTCGCGCGCGTGTTGCCCGACGGCATTCGCGACAAGCTGATGTTCGGCGGGGTGACCGCCGAGGTGTGGATCGAGCCCGGCAAGGAAGCTTCGCAGGGGCGCATCTACCGCGACCCGAAGCCGCAGACCGGCAAGCTCGCGCTCGTGCTCGGCGCCGGCAACGTGTCGTCGATCCCGCCGATGGACGTGCTCTACAAGCTGTTCGCCGAGGACGAGGTCGTGGTTCTGAAGATGAACCCGGTCAATGAAGTGCTCGGGCCGCACTTGAAGCGCGCGTTCGCGAGCCTGATCGACGATGGGTTCTTGGAGATCGTGTACGGCGGCGCGGATGTCGGCGCGCACCTCGCGAGCCATCCGAAGGTCGACACGCTGCACGTCACCGGAAGCAATCGCACGTACGACGCGATCGTGTGGGGCAGCGATCCGGGCGAGCAAGCGGAGCGCAAGGCGAAGAACAATCCGCGCAACGCGCGACCGTTCAGCGCGGAGCTCGGCGCGGTAACTCCGGTGCTCGTGGTGCCCGGTGATTGGAATGAGAAAGAGCTGAAGTTTCAGGCCAAGCACGTTGCGGCTACGGTCACGCAGAACGCCAGCTTCAACTGCAATGCGGGCAAGGTGGTCGTGGTCGCGAAGGGCTGGAACCTGCGCGAGCGCTTCCTCGAAGCGGTGCACGCGGAGCTCAAGCAAGCAACGCCGCGCAAGGCGTACTACCCGGGCGCGACGCAGCGCTATCAAGCATTCATCGAGCATTACCCGAACGCGCAGGCGCTCGGCGCTGCCGGCGAAGACATCGTGCCCTGGACGGTGATCCCGAACGTGCCGCCCGACGCGAATCAGTACGCGCTCTCGAACGAAGCGTTCTGCGGCGTGCTCGCCGAGGTCGCGCTCGATGTCGCGACGCCGGTCGAGTTCTTGAAGGCTTGCACCGAGTTTGCGAACGAGAAGATGTTCGGGACGCTGTCCTGCATGTTGATCGTCGACGAGCGCGTGCAGCGCCAGCACGCAGCCGAGCTCGATGCCGCGATCGGTGCGCTGCGCTACGGCGGCATCGGCATCAACACCTGGCCGGGCCTCATCTATGCGTTGTGCTCGCCGACGTGGGGCGCGTTCCCGGGGCATCCGCCGAGCGACATCAGCTCGGGCAGCGGCGTCGTGCACAACGCGTTCTTGTTCGACTATCCGCAGAAGTCGGTCGTGCGCAGCCCGTTCTTGCCGCCGCTCAAGCCGGCGTACTTCTCGGATCACAAAGCGCTCAACAAGCTCGGCCGAGCGCTCGTCGAGATGGAGGCGAACCCGGGACCGGGCGCGCTGATGAGCCTCGCGGTCGCGGGTATGCGCGGCTAGCGCGCTTCTAACGCGTCGGTCAGTCGGCCATTAGCGGCTCGAACAGCGCGATGCCCGCGGCCAAGAGCCCGAGATCGAAGGCGCCGAGCAGCGCGAGCCAACCAATGATGTCGGAGAACGGTGCGCCGAGCAGCAGCTCGCGCGTGCCGACGACGCCGCATAGCAAAGCGGGAGTCACGACCGGAAAGATCGTGACCGCGAGCATCATCTCGCGCGCACGGCTCTTCACCGAGAGCGCGGCGAACAGCGTGCCGGTGGCGCAGAAGCCGAGCGTGCCGAGCAACATCAGCGCGCTAAGCGGTCCGATCACCGACCAAAGATCCAAGTTGTAGAGGACGCCCATCTCGACCAACAGCACCAGCTCGATCGCGACCAAGAACAGAAAGCTCGAGATCGCTTTGCTGAGATAGATCGCCGCGCGCGGGATCGGCGCGAGCAAGAGCGCGCGGATCACGTCGTGCTCGCGTTCGCGCGACCAGATGCGGCCCATCGCGAGCACGCCCGAGAAGGCGATCGAGATCCACAAGACGCCGGGCGCGACGCGCACCGCGCTGTCGGGGTCGATATAGAAGGAGAGCGAGGCCAGCACGATAATCAGCGTCGCGAACAGGCCGGTGGTCACCAGGATCTCGCGCGTGCGCAGCTCGATCTGCAGCTCTTTGCGGACCAAGAGCGAGGTCGCGCGCATCAAGCCGATCACGCGGCGTTCTCCGCACCGGTTGCGACGCGACCGTTCTCGAGCAGGATGCGGCGATCGGCGCACTCGCGCGCGAGCTCCGTGTCATGCGTGACGAGCACGACGATCGCACCGCGGTCGCGCTCCTCGCGCACCACGCTGATCAGGCGCTGCACGCCGCGTGCATCGAGGCCGGTGGAAGGCTCGTCGAGCAAGAGCAACCGCGGGTTGTGCAAGAGCGCGCGCGCGAGCGAAACGCGCTGGAGCTGGCCGCGCGAGTACGTGCGTACCGGACGCTCCGAGAACGCGCCGAGCTCGAAGCGCTCGCGCAGGGCGGCGAAGTCGGTCGGCAGCCCGTGCAGCTTGGCCGCCAGATCCAGGTTCTCGAGGCCGGTCAGGTCCGGATAAAGCAGCGCCGAGTGTGCGAGCAAGCCGATGCGGCCGCGCAGCTCGGGCCGTTCAAACGGA
>JAYUYY010000121.1:0-2870 GCA_043752225.1 Sandaracinaceae bacterium
CGAGCGGCGTGCGCATGCCGGCGGAGGTGGCGACCTGGGCGATCAGCACCGTGGTCTGGCGGACGAACGCGTCGATCAAGAGCTTGGTATTCATGGCGCAACGCGGGATCTCGCTCCGCCTTCGAGGGCGAGCGGTGGGATCCGATGCGCGACGCGATCTACGAAGGTCGTGGCTCGTGATCGCCCTCGCCACCCACATCCGCGTTAGATCAGCGCGCATTCGACGCGCGGCGCGGCACGACGTAGCCATCTGCACGGGCAATCCAGCGCGCGACATCGAGGCACGAGAGCACGCCGAGCAGCACTCCATCCGGCATCCGGATCACGACGTGGTGCGCGCCCTCGTACGCCATCAGCGCCGCGGTTTGGCTCACGGTCGTCTCGGGTGTGACGGTCAGTGCGTTCTCGAGGAGGCTTGCATCTGAGCACCCGAGCAGCTCCTGCGCGAGCGCGAGGCTCGTGCACGGTTGCATGGCCTCGACGACCGGCGAGCGAAATGCGGCGAGCGCGAGCTGCGCGGCGCTTTCGCCCGAGGCAGCGGGTCCCATCGGCTCGTCCTCGCCGAACGCACAACGCAGGAACATCGCGCCCTCGCTCGGATTCACGCACAGGCCTCCGAAGCGTTCGCAGTGACGGCAGTCTTCGACGGGCAAGACCGTGAGCGTGCGCGGACAGAACGCGACCGGCGTATTGCGATCGCCGACGTAATCGATCTCGACGCGTCGTCGATGGATGAGAGCTCGCTTGCTCGCGTCGGCAGAGTCGGTCATGGCGGTCAGCTCGCGAGCCGCGTGTGGAGAAGCTCGGCGAGCGAGCGGCAGGCATCGACGGTCGTGAAGATGCCGGCGACGTGTCCGTTGTCCATGACGACGGCGCAGCCGTACTTGCGCTCGGCCATAGTGCTCACCACCTCGTCGAGGCGGGCGTCGGGCGAGACCGCGTAGACCTCCGTCGACATCGCTTCATCGACGGCCATCTTTTTCGGGTCGAAGTCGCGCCACGCTTCGAGCCGCGCGAGGTCGCGCTCGGAGAGCACGCCCACGAGCTCACCGCCGTTCAGCACCGGTAGATGGCGAATGCCGTGTTCTTTCATCAGCGCATGCGCATGTGCGACCGACTGATCGATGCCGATCGCGTGCGGAGTCATGGTCATGTGCTTCTGGATCGTCGGGATGGGCTTGGTCATGTGCGGTCCTCAGCGAGCTGCTATTGCAGGGCCCGTGCCGATGAAAACGCGCACTGGTGACTGGAAGGGGACCTTCTTCGAGCAGTGTAAGGACGCAGCTCCTTCAGGAAAGAACCGCGCGCGCGCAGCTCTTGCGGGCTTTGGAGCCCGAGCGACGCGCCCGGAGCGCCGTGACCGATTGGCACACGCGATGCTGAGCTCTTACGCAAGACAAGTACGCAAGACCGAAGCCACATGCGCAACTCACACCCCTGCTCCAACCTGATCTCGAGGGCCGCTGCTTGCACGCTGCTGCTCAGCGCCGACGATGAGAAGCGCCTCGCGCGGCGCGTACGCAAAGGCGATCGCGTGGCGTTCGATATGCTCGTGCGCGCCAACCTCCGGCTCGTGATCAAGGTCACCAAGCCGTTCACACGTTACGGCAACCGCGAGGACGTGATCGCCGAAGGCCTGCTCGGGCTCGTTCAAGGCATCGAGCGCTTCGATCCCAATCGCGGCGTACGATTGTGCACCTACGTCAGCTGGTGGATCCGCGCCTTCGCGCGCCGCTACACGATCGCCAACCGGCGCATCGTCCGCCCGCCGCAGACGCGGGGCTCGCGCAAGGTGCTCGCAAACCTACGTGCGACGCAGCGCAAGCTCGAGCAAAGCCGTGCCGGAGGCGCGAGCGCGGAGGCCGTGGCGCGCGCGCTCGACGTGTCGGTCGACGAGGTTCGCGAGATGGAGGAGATCCTCGGCTCGGGTGACATGTCCTTGAGCGGTCTTCCCGGCAGCGAGCCGCACGATCTGCCGTGCACGTCGAGCTCGCCGGAAGCGCTCAGCATCGCGAACGAAGAGCGACGCATCGCGAGCGACACGTTGCAAGGAGCGCTGCGGAGCCTGAGCGAACGCGAGCGTCACGTGCTCGCGGGGCGGTCGCTGCAAGCATCGCCGGTGCCGCTCGCGGCGCTCGGCGCCGAGCTCGGGCTCTCGAATGAGCGCGTGCGGCAGATCCACGTACGCGGCGTCGAGAAGGTGCGCGCCGCGCTGATGGCGCAGGTGGCTTGAGCGGCGCGGCTACTGCGGCGCGACCGGCCGCGCCTGCAGCGCGGGTCTCTCTAGGCCGTCCTCCTTGATGGTCATCCGCACCAGCGCCTTGAAGGCGACGCTGCGATCGATGTTGCCGAGCACGGTCTTCATGTCCTCATAGATCGAAGGATCGACCACGAGGCCGCCGAGCGTGCCGCGGCCGTGCTCGACGCCTTTCGCGATGCGATCGAGGCGCGCGCTGAAGCTTGCGAGATCGCGCAGCAAGAGCTTACCGCTCTCGTCGTGCGCGAGCGCCGCGACCAAGCCGTCGCCGTGGTTGAGCGCATCGGTGAGCTCGGTGATACCGGTGGCAGCGCGCTTCCACTCCGCGATCGCCTCCGGCGCGTCGTTACCGTATGCGAGCGAATGCAGCGTGCCCGGCCCGTGCTCGACGCGCGCGAGCACGCGGTCGACGCGCGCGCTGGCCGACTCGGCATGGCCGATCGCAGCCTCGAGCCGCGTCATGACCTCGCTGCGATCGACCTCTTCCAAGATCGACGCGAGGGAGGCGGTGATGCGCCGCACGTTCTCGCTCACCTCCGGCGTCGCGACGCGATCGACCGCGCCTTGCGCGCTCTGCGCAGCGCGTCCGACCGCGCCCGCGGTCTGCTCGAGC
>JAYUYY010000122.1:0-2861 GCA_043752225.1 Sandaracinaceae bacterium
AAGAGCTGTTTGTCGCGCAGCGCGGCGACGACTGCGATCCCGAAGCCGAGATCTTGTGCGTCGACGATCTCGCGTGCGCGATCGTGTTGCCGCTCGAAGGCGCGCCGCGCTTTCGCTGCATGCAGCTGGTCACCACGTTGGGCGACGGCTGCACGTTCGGCGCGCCGAGCCAGTGCCCTAAAGGCAGCTATTGCAGCGGCCTCGACCTCACGGCTGGCGACATCGAGGGTGCGTGCGCTGCGCTGCCCGAGGATCACGACGCCTGCAACATGGAAGGCGGCGGCGCGACCTGCGCCGATGGGTTGATCTGCGACACGGATGGGCTGTGCCACGCGATCGGTCGGCTCGGCGACGACTGCGCGAGCGACCGAGCCTGCGCGAGCCGGCACTGCGAAGACGGAACGTGCACGCGCCCTGAGACGTGCACGCTCAACGTCGAAGAGTGAACAGTCTTTCTAGAACGCACCGTCGAGCACGACGTCACCGCTCACGCCGACTTGATAGGCCGAGACGCGGCGCTCGAAGAAGTTGGTGACCTCCTGCACATCTTGCAGGTCCATGAAGGTCAGCGGGTTCTTGGTGCCGTAGCGCTTCGGAAAGCCGAGCGTCGTGAGTCGTTGGTCGGCGCAGAACTCGAGGTAGCCGCGCACGTCCTTGAGCGAGAGCCCAACGACGCCGGCTCCGAGCAGGTCTTCGGCGAATTGCGTCTCGCATTCGATCGCGTCATCGATCATCTCGATCACGGCTTGCGACAGCTCGGCGTCGAACAGCTCGGGCTCTTCGCGGCGCACGGTCGCGACGATCTCGAACGCGAACGCCATGTGCGCGCTCTCGTCGCGGAACACCCAGTTGGTGCCGCCTGCAAGGCCGTGCAAGAGCCCACGCGAGCGCAGGAAGTACACGTACGCGAACGCGCCGAAGAAGAAGAGACCTTCGATGCACGCAGCAAAGCAGATCAGGTTGAGCAAGAACGCCTTGCGGTGCTCGCGCGTCTCGAGCCGATCGAGCTTTTGCATCGACTCGAGCCAGCGCATGCAGAACTCGGCCTTCTTTCGGATCGACGGAATGCTCTCGACCGCGGCGAACGCGCGATGGCGCTCTTCGGGATCGGGCACGTAGGTGTCGAGCAGCGTGAGATAAAATTGCACGTGCAGCGCCTCTTCGTAGAGCTGGCGCGACAAGTACATGCGCGCTTCAGGCGCGTTGATGTGCTTGTACAAGCTCAAGACCAAGTTGTTGGCGACGATCGAATCGCCGGTCGCGAAGAACGCGACCAAGCGCTGCACCATGTGGCGCTCCGCGTCCGACATCTTCGAGCGCAGGTCGGCGACGTCGGTCGCGAAGTCGACCTCTTCCACGGTCCAGGTGTTCTTGATCGCAGCGCGGTACATCTCGAACAGCTTCGGATACGCCATCGGGCGCAGCGTGAGACACAGGCCCGGATCGAGCATGCGCGCAGGACGGCTTACGAGACTCACTGGCACGCCTCACAGCTCTCGGGATTCTCGAGCGAGCACGCGATCGCCGCGGCTTCTTGATCGCTCACGAGCGGGCTCGCCTGATCGGGCGGCAACGTCCAGCCGGTCACGCCGCGCGGATTGCCCTCGGGACTCGAGCTCGGCTCCGTCGGTGTCTCCACCGTCGCCTTGGTGATCTTCGTCGCCGGCCGCGAGCGCAGGTAGTACGTGGTCTTGAGGCCCTTTTTCCACGCATAGAAATACATCGAAGAGAGCTGCCCGATGTTCGGGCTCTCGATGAACAAGTTCAGCGATTGGCTCTGGTCGATGAACGCGCCGCGATCGGCGGCCATGTCGATCAGCGAGCGCATCGGCAGCTCCCACGCGGTGCGGTAGATCGCGCGCAGCGTCTCGGGCAGCTCGGTCAAGCTCTGCACCGAGCCCTCGGCCAGCTTGAGCCGCGTACGGATCGACTCGGTCCACACGCCGAGCGCCTTGAGCTCTTCGACCAAGTAGCGGTTGATCTGCACGAAGTCGCCCGACAGCGTCTCGCGCTTGAACAGGTTCGAGACCTGCGGCTCGATGCACTCGCAGCAACCGGCGATCGACGCGATCGTCGCGGTGGGCGCGACGGCGATCAAGAGCGAGTTGCGCAGCCCGTGCGCCACGATCTCTTTGCGCAGCTGCTCCCAACGCGCGTTGTCAGTCGGCAAGACGCCCCACGCGTCGAACTGCAGCTCACCGCGTGCGGCCCGCGTCTCGTCGAACGACGGATGCTTGCCCTTCGCCTTGGCGAGCTCGAGCGATGCACAGAGCGCGTTGTAGTAGACCTCTTCGGAGATGCGGCGCGACAGCTCGCGCGCTTGCAGGCCGTCGAACGGCACGCGCATCTGGAAGAACACGTCCTGCAAGCCCATCAGCCCAAGGCCGATCGGACGCCAGCGCACGTTCGAGCTCTTGGCCGTAGCGATCGGGTAGTAGTTGAGGTCGATCACGCGATCGAGCTGCTTGACGGTCGTGCGCACGGTGCGCGCGAGCTGCTCGAAGTCGAACGACATCCCGTTGAGCGTCGTGTTGTGTGCGTCGCGCTTGGTGTGGCGCGAGAGGTTGATCGAGCCGAGGTTGCAGACGGCGGTCTCGTCCTTCGAGCTGACCTCGAGGATCTCCGTGCACAGGTTCGACAAGTGGACGGTGCGGCCGGGCAGCGCGGTCTGGTTGCACGCCGCGTTCGACTTGTCCTTGAACGTCATCCAGCCGTTGCCGGTCTGCGCGAGCGTGCGCATCATCCGCGCGTACAAGTCGCGCGCCTTGACCTTCTTCATCGCCAGGCCTGCGCGCTCCGCTTCTTCGTAGCGCTGCTCGAACGCGGCGCCGAACAGATCGGGGAAGTCCGGCACGGTCTTC
>JAYUYY010000123.1:0-2853 GCA_043752225.1 Sandaracinaceae bacterium
CGCGTGAGGCCGGATGGCAGCTTCGGAGTCGAGAGTAGCGAGGCCGTGGGGTCGGTGCTGGGCAGCACCTCGTACACGAAGTCGTCGCCCGAGCTGAAGCGCAGCTGGTACTCGCCGGTGCGGCGGCTGATCCAATCCCGGATGCGCTGGGCGCGCGCGCTTTCCCACTCGCCGGTGTGGAGCACGAGGTACTTCACGTGCAGCGCTTGCAGCATGCGCGTCGCGCTGCGGCGCGGGAACCGCCGCGACTCATGGATGAACGCGTGCGTGATCGGAGGCATCCAGCTGGACTTGCCGTCGATCGTGCGGCGCCGATGGAAGAGCGCGAGGTAGTCGTTACGCGCGCCGTAGAAGCCCATCGGATAGGCCGGCATCGTGGCGATCGACTCAGGACCGGGATGCTTGGCGAGCCACTTGTAGACCGGCGAGACGGTCTGCGTGCTCGGCAGCTTGGCGAGCGCGACCGGAGCATTGCGCAGCTCGAAGAGCATCGCGCCGAGCACCACGACGAACAGCATGATGCGGCGCTTGTGCGTCTCTCCGAGCAGCTTTGCGCCGCCGATCGCGCCGAGCACGCACAGCGCGAGCATGTTGAAGACGGTGAAGCGGCTGACGTAGCGAATGCCGTCGAAGCCGAGCACGTGCTTGTAGAGGTAGTAGTAGAGGCCGCGCACCGGCTCGCCCGCGTGCTGGAACGGCACCGGACCGAGGAACAGCACGACGCCGAGCAACAGGAAGAGGCCGTGCGCGAGCACGAGCGACGGCAGGAGCTGCTCGTGCAGCAACTTGTGCCAGGCGAAGATCGCGAGCGCGACCACGACGGCGCCGGTTAAGAAGGTGTGCGTGACGAAGCTCAGCGCGACCGCGAGCGGCAGCGCCGAGAGCCCGAGCGCCAAGCCGATCAGCAAGGCTTTGCGGCGCGGCGCCGGCCCCTCGCGCAGCGCGTTGACGATCGGCACGAGCAGCGCGATCAAGGCGAGCGCGAGCAACGTGAAGCCTGGAAACGCGATCGGCTCCTGCGGCCCTTCGGCTTTGTCATGCAGGAACGTCAGCGCCTTGTTCATCGGATACACGGAGTGCAGGTCGTCGAGCCGGCCCGAGTAGCTGCTGGTCAGCGCTTCAGAGCGCGTGAGCGCGAAGTCTTTGCGCGCGCGCACGTACGGATAAACCATCGCCGCGATCAGCGTGCCCGCGAGCGCAGCGGCGACCGCGAAGCGCATGAAGAAGACGCGCGTGAAGGCGCGGTGCTCGATCAGCCACCACAAGCCGACGAAGGCCGCGTACACGACCATGAACATCGCGTAGTACAGGCACGAGCCGACCTGCATCGCGAAGATCAGCGCGACCGCGAGCAAGTTGGCAAGGCTCTGGGTGCGCGCTGCGCGATGCAGGAACAGTGCGAAGAGCGGGATCCACATCGCCGCGACGAGCTGAATGCGGCCGAGCTCGAACAGCACGTATGGGCAAAACGCGTACGCGACGCCTGCCAGCACCGAAGCCAGCGCGTGGCCGGTCAGCTCGCGCGTGAGCAAGAACATGCAGTAGCCCGAGAGCGCGAGGCACAGCAGCAACAACAGGTTGTACGAGAGCAGCGGATCGTTCGTGATCAGGTCGAACGGCGCGTACAGCAGCATCAGCCCGAAGTGGCTCTCGTTGTTCGCGATCGAGTACGGGGTCGGCGCGCAGAAGTAGTTGTCGTAGACGCTCTTGAGGCTGCTCGAGCGGCCGAGCGCATAGTCCATGCGCGAGCCGAGCACGTGGATGTTCACCATCGAGTCGTAGTGCCACTTGGCCTGCACCACGTGACTGCTCAGACGGGTCGCAAGCGGCCACGTCATCGCGACCGCGAGCGCGATGAAACCGCAAAGCACGACGCCGTGCTGTAAGAAGCGCGACGAGCGTGCACGCACGCGCCGGGGTGTAGCTACCGAGGGTGCTTGCGTCAAGCGTTGGGAGCCAGCCGATCGCGAGTTGAGGGGGAGCGTAGGTTCGTAGTACACGGGCCCCTCCCGCGATGAAGCTGATCATCCAGATCCCTTGCTACAACGAGGCCGATACGCTGCCGAGCGTGCTCGCCGACGTGCCGACGCGGATCGAGGGCATCGACATCATCGAGACCCTCGTCATCGACGATGGCTCGAAAGACGGCACCGCGGATGTCGCGCGCGCCCACGGCGCGACGCACGTCGTGAGCCATCGCGGCAATCGCGGCCTCGCGAGCACGTTCCTGACCGGGCTCGAGACCGCGCTCGAGCTCGGCGCGGACATCATCGTGAACACCGACGGTGATCATCAGTACCCGGGCCGGTTCATTGCCGATCTGGTGCGCCCGATCCTCGCGGCCGAAGCCGATCTGGTGATCGGCGATCGCCAGACGCAGCAAGATCCGAAGGTAAAGCCGCAGAAGAAGCTGTTCTACGGCCTTGGAAACTTCGTCGTGCGCACCGCGACCGGAGTCAGCGTGCACGACGCGCCGAGCGGCTTTCGCGCGATGTCGCGCGAGCTCGCGCTGCGCGTGTATTTGACCAACCCGTTCTCGTACACGATCGAGACCATCTTCGCGGCCGGCGAGCACCGCCATCCGATCCGCGAGGTGCCGATCACCACCAACCCTGCGACGCGACCGAGCCGGCTGTTCCGCGGCTTCGCCCAGTACATCGGGCGCTCGGCCAGCATCATCATGCAGGGCTACTCGATGCATAACCCGCTGAAGGCGTTCGGCTGGTTGTCGGCGCCCTTCCTCGGGCTCGGCGTGCTGCTCGGGCTGCGCTTCCTGTGGCACTTCATCCAGGACCCCGATTACAGCGGCCACATCCAGTCCTTGATCTTGGCCGCGATCTGCATCGTGGTCGG
>JAYUYY010000124.1:0-2850 GCA_043752225.1 Sandaracinaceae bacterium
GGCGGTGCGCCCGCGCGGCTCGACGGTCGCCTGCAGATCATCGAAGACTTCCGCTTCCCGCCCAGCTTCGATCGCCAGGCAATCCCGTTCTTCAACACCAACACGTTCGTGCTCAACGCGGCTGCGCTCGATCGCGACTTCGCGCTGACTTGGTTCGTGGTGCGCAAGAAGGTGAACGGCGCCGAGGTCGTGCAGTTCGAGCACCTTGTCGGCGAGCTCTCAGCGCACCTCTCATGCGTCTGCCTCGAGGTGCCGCGCGAAGGCGATACCGGTCGCTTTCAGCCCGCGAAGGATCCCGCGGAGCTCGAGAGCCGCAAGCCCGCGATCGAAGCCATCCTGCGCGCGCGCGGCGTCCTTTGAGCTAAACGCCGCGCGCTCGTTGCGCGAGCTACGGTGCGCCCGCGTCGTCCTCGGGCAGCGGATTGGGATCGCACGTGATCGTTTCGACGAAGTCGGGAACCGCTTCACCCGAGACGCAGCCGAGGCCGCCGAAGCTCACGTCGATTCCGCACACGCCGCTCTCGAGGCAGCAGCCGCCCCCGCCGGTCATGATCGCGATCCCGCTCAGCGGCGGGCACGTCGAGCGCACGATCGGCTCCGGCGGGACACAGCTCCCGCTTCCGAGCGTGACGCCGCACCCTCCCGTGAGGATGCAGCACGCCGAGGCGCCGACGTTCGCAAACCCAAAGCCGGGCGAGCACGCTGTTCCATCGGCGCAGAACGCGGTGACGCTGCTGTTGCAGTCATTGAAGTCGGTCCCCTCGACGCACGCTCCGGTGCCCTCGGGCTCGTCGCATTGCCCGTTGTCGGTGAACGGACACGAGGTGAAGCCGTTGCAGTCGTTGAAGTCGCTGCCCGGCGGGCAGCTGCCACCGACGGTGACCTCATCGCAAAAGCCGTCGTTGGTGAACGGGCAGAAGTTGCCCATGAAGTTGCAGTCGTTGAAGTCCGTGCCCTCCGCGCAGCTGCCGCCGTTTTCGGGCTCGTCACAGACGCCGTCGTTCGTGAACGCACAGAACGCGGGCCCGACGCCGCAGTCGCCGGAGTCGGCGCCCTCGACGCACAAGCCCGTGCCTTCGGGCTCATCGCATACGCCGTCGTCGTGCCACGCGCATTGCGCGGTCGCGTCGCGGCAGTCGGTGACGTCCGTGCCTTCCGGACACAGCCCCGTGCCTACGCTCTCGTCGCAAATCCCATTGCGCTTGCGCAGGCACACGCCGACCACGCCCGCGCAGTCGACGGTGTCGCTTCCGGGCCCGCACGCGTTCGTGCCCTGCGGCTCGTCGCACTCACCGTCGCTCGTCCAACGGCATGTACCGGTCTTGACCTGAACGCGCCGCAGGTTGCCGATGACGTGCGATTCGCCCTCGCAGTCTTCACCCGTCATGTCGATCGTCATTCGGTTTCCGCAGACCTCCGCGGTGCCGTCGAACGTGCCGCTGCAGGCTCCGCCCTGACTCGCCTCGAACAAGATCAGCGCGCCGTTCTGGCGGCCTTCGATCGTGCCTTGGGCGCCGGAGCCGGTCATGTACGCGGCGTCGATGCCATTGCCGTCGTCACTGACCACGAGCTCGATCGCGTTGACAGGGCCGGCATCCGGATCGTCCGGGTTGACGCCGCCGCTGCCTGCCGAGACACCGGTGGCAATGATGCGGTTTGCGTTGCTCGAGCCCTCTGTGCCGAGGGTGTAGGTGCCGTGCCAGGCCCCGGCGAGATCTTCGACCGGCACGCACTCATCGTCCTCACAGCCAAACAGCACGGCGCTCAGCGCAACCGCTGCAGCGATCCGAAGACCGCACGAATAAGACTTCATGACCCCTCCAAAAAGCGACTTGGAGCGGCGTAGCACACGGGTCGAAGTGGCCACAGGTCCTCGATTGGTTAGCGGGCCGGCGCTCGCGTGTGGCGCGCCGGAAGACGCCTCAGTTGATCGAGGTGCGAGCAAGGCCGAGCTTCCGTACTCGGTGGTCCGGGCTGGTCGGGACTCGCAGCGGCGTCCAACTGATTCGGGCTCGTCACAAGGACTTTTCAGAGATTCACCCGCACGGCCGGTTTGTCCGAGCTATGCTCAAGCTCACGCTCGCCGAGCGGCGGATCCGCGCCCGCGATCGCCCCTCGGCCAGTAGCCCCGACACCCGTTCGCACTCGTAGGCCCACGTTGTTCAAACACCCAGAAGATCGCCTCCCCGTCGCGCTCGCGCTCGGGCTCACTGTCGTCGATTTCGCGCTCTACTTCGGGGTTGCGAGTCCCTGGTGGCTGGCGGCGTACTGGCTGCTGATGTTGGTCCCCAAGGGCACGATCAGCGCCTGGGCCCACCATCACCAGCACGTCGCGACCTTCCGTTCGACGCCGCTCAACCGCGTGCTCGAGCTCTCGCACGGGTTGCACTCGGGCCTGACCTCCAACGCGTGGTTCCTGCACCACGTGGTCGGCCATCACGTGAACTACCTCGACCAGACCAAGGACGAGAGCCGCTGGCGCCGTGCTGACGGCAAGCAGATGGGCACGCTCGAGTACACGTTCACGATCGCGGCGACCGCGTACTGGCGCTGTTTCCAGGTCGGTAAGCGCTACCCCAAGCAGCAGCGCATTTTCGTGACCTACCTGGCGCTGACGTTCGCGTTGGTCGCGACGCTCGTGGCCTTCAAGCCGCTGGCGGGCATCGTGCTGTTCGTGCTGCCGATGATCTCGAGCCTGCTCTTCACCGCTTGGGTCACCTATGACCACCACGCCGGGATCGACTCGTCGACTCACCTCGAGGCTTCGGTCAACACGCTCAACCGCCGCTTCAACATGCTGACCGGCAACCTCGGCTTTCATACCGCGCACCATCTCAAGCAGGCCGTGCA
>JAYUYY010000125.1:0-2850 GCA_043752225.1 Sandaracinaceae bacterium
AGTAGGCGGCGCAAAACGCGGGGATGTCGCCGGCATACATCGGATCGAGCTCGGCAACCGCCGGGATGATCGCGGTCAAAAGCCCTGCACCGCCGCCCGCTTCGTTGCGGACGACCAGCACCATATCGAGACCGGGATGGCCTTGAATCACTTGGCCGCCGAGTCCTACCGCTTGCCACACGCCGACATCGTTCTCTTGGTCGCACGTGTAAGGTGACTCGTAGTTGCAGTCGGGGGCCTCGGACAGCTCGCCGTGCGGATAGTGGTTCCACAGCGCGACCGGCGCACACGGGTTGCCGCCGTGGCCGACGATGTTCGGGCCTTGTGACGTGGGCGGGCTAAAGCCGATCGAGTGGTTCGACCACGAGGCGAGCCAGGTCAAATACCCGTACGACGTGTTGCCGTCTTCGAAAGCTGGGTGGGTCATCTTGTAGATCCACTCGGCATCGACCAGCCGCTCCCCATTCCAAACGCCGCGGTTCAGGATCAGCAAACCCACGCGCGCCATCTCGCGCACCGAGCTGCTCCACGTGTACGCGAAGACCTTGTCCGGCAGATCCGTGGTCCACGAGCTGAGCGTCATGCCGAGCGGCTCGTAGAGATAGCGCTGCGTGAACTCCTCGATGTTTGCGCCGAGCCGGGTGGGATCTTGCGCGATTGCGGTGTTCACCATGTCGCTCAGCGAGTTGATCTGAACGTCGCCGACCGTGTCGTACGCGTGCTGCTTCTGCCCGTGCGCGAAGTTGGGGTTGTGCGCGACCATCCCGAGCACGTGCGCGACATGCGCTTCGGGGTTGTACGTGAACGTGTCGAGCCAATGATCGACGCGATCCCAGTCCGACAGCTGACCGGTTTTCGGACCGCTGCGCGGGATGTCGCGCGTCTGGTAGCTCACCATGCCGACCATGAGCGCGCCAAGGCTCTTGGTCGAGGAGTACACCTCCGCCGCGCTCATCGGTGTTTGTCCCGGCGGATTGAACTCGTGACACAGCTTGCCGTAGCGGATGATCGCGTACGGCACGTTGAGCTGCATGTCCGCTTGCGCGAGCAACGCGGGATCGAGCTTGCAGGTCTCCGCGACCTCCGACTCGGGCACCGGCTGCCACTCCGCTGTGCCGGGGTCCAACGTGATCGGCAACGCATCGCCCGCGTCATCGCTCACCGCACCGTCACTCGTGCCGCCATCGCTCGCGCCAGCACCACCGCCACCACCGTCGAGCGAGCCGTTGCCGCTCGCACCTGCGCCGCCGATCGGGCTGCCGCTCGCACCGGCCATGCCTGCGCTCGTGCCCGCAGCGTTGCCGTTCATGCCGCCTGTGACCGCCGCGCTCGCAGCGCCACCGCCTACGCCGCCGCTCATGCCCTGCATGGCGTCGCCCTTCGGGCCGCCGTCGGAGCACGCGCACCACAAGACAACCGATGCGAGGATTGCGCCGCGCTGCGCGATCCGATTGACAGCTTGATCCAAAGGCCACCGCCGCGTGCTCTTCACGCAGAAGGGCGCGTATCAGAGCACGTTCTGTCGAACAACCCAGCGGCGCGTTTTACGTGCGCATGAGCGTCGGCTCACGCGCTGCGACTGCGTTTCACCGCGCGTTTCGAATGAGCAGCGCGCTGCGCACGCGCACGCAAACGCGCAGGAGCTGGAGTTGGAAACGCATCGCGCAGCACGCTCGCGAGCGAGTGCAGCAGAGGCGCGAGCGGCGCGCGCTTGCGCCAAATCAACGCGATCGTGCGGTGTGCCTTCGGCGCTGCGAGCGCGCGCACGTGCAGATCCGCGCGCTTGGCTTCGGTCGCGACCGACAGCGCCGGCAGCAGCGTGATGCCCGCACCGCCTGCGACCATCTGCACCAGCGTGCTCAAGCTCGTCGCGCGGAACTCGCCTTCGCGCGCGCGCGCGGTCGAGCACACTTCGAGCGCTTGCGCGCGAAAGCAGTGACCATCGTCGAGCAACAGCACATCGCTGCCGCGCAGATCGGAGAGCTGCACCTCTGCCGCTTGGCGAGCGAGCGGATGCTCCGGCCGCGTCGCGAGCACGAACGGATCCTCGGCGATCACCTCGTGCTCGACTTGTCCGAGCTCGGCTTCGAGCGCGACCAACGCGGTATCAAGCTCGCCCGCTTCGAGCGATTGCATCAAGTCGGCCGTCTTGGCTTCGCGCCACGCCAGCGTGAGGCGCGGAAACTTCGCGCGCAGCTTTGGCGAAACGCTCGGCAACAAGTACGGCGCGATCGTGGGGATAATCCCGATCCGCAGCGTGCCGCTCAGCGGATCGCCCGCGCGCTTGCCGGCGGCCATGAGATCATCGGCTTCGATCACCAGCCGCCGCGCGCGCTCGATGATCTCGCGACCGGCGCTGGTCACCAGCACGCGCGTGCGGTCGCGCTCGAACAGCCGCACGCCGAGCACGTCCTCGAGCTGCGCGAGCTGCGCGCTGAGCGAGGGCTGCGAAACATGGCAGCGCTCGGCGGCACGCCGGAACGAGAGCTGATCGGCGACCGCGATGACGTACTGCAACTGGCGCAGCGTGAACGGATGAGGCGCGAGCTTCATGGATAGCCGCAGACTATCACTTCGTTCCAAACGATGTCTTGGAGCTTAACAATCGACGCACGTAGGTTGACCTCCATCGCAGCAGTAACCGCTGCAAATCTCTGGAGGCACGGCATGGCTGAAGACAAACGAGCCGACGACAAGCACGCAGACGCCAAGAAGATCCTGACCAACAACTTCGGAGCTCCTGTCCCCGACAACGAGCACTCGCTGACCGGCGTCATGCGGCCTGCGCCGCCGAACAGATTCGCGCGCGTGTGCTCGGACATGTCTGCGCTGGACTCGAAGTACCCGAAC
>JAYUYY010000126.1:0-2850 GCA_043752225.1 Sandaracinaceae bacterium
AGAGCGAGCGCAGATCGCCGCGTAGCAGAGCGCGGCGCAGCTCCGAGACCGCATCGAGCGGGGTCGCGAGCGCGTGCGCGTCGAGCACGCCACCGGCAATGTGGTACTCGCCGTCTTCGAGCACGAGCGTCACGGTCTCGCCGTGCTCGGTCTGCACCTTCGAGCGCACCACGACCGCTTCGTCGACGCGCTGCAGCTGCTCGAGCACTGCGTTCAGCTCGCGTTGGTTGTCGCGCGCCAGCGCGTCGAAGCGCTCGCGCGCGAGCCCTGCGCGCAGCGCTGGATCGAGCGAGGCGTACGCCACCTCGAGCTTTTGATCGCGGATGGCCGTGAGAAAGCGCTGCACCGCGGCGCTCGGATCGCCCGCCGACCGCGCGCTGGTGCCGGCGCACGCGCTCTGCGACATGCACGCGAGCGCGAGCGCGAACGCGAGCATCGGCCGTCGATCGCGAGCGGGGTGCATGCGCCGCGGATGGTAGCAAAGCCGGGCGGCTCGCACGCGCCGACTTTGCCGGGCGGACTCATGGCCCAAAGCGGAGCGCGATCAGACGCGGGTGCCGACGACGTCGCCGTGCTCGAGCAGCTGATCGCCGATTTGGCTCAGCAGGTCTTTGCCGGGCACCGTGCGCAGCCCGAAAGGCACGTGCATCGCGATGATCGCGACGATCATCACGCCGTCCTCGTCGCGCTGCTCGATGAAGATCGCTTCGAAGCTGCGGTTAAAACGGTCGACGTAGCGTGCCGGACCTTCCTCGGCCTCGATCATGGCGCCGCCGCCCGCGGCGGTCTCGGTGATCTCTGCGGAGTTAATCTCGGAGTGGAGCGCGGATTCGAGCCACGCCTGCAAAGCCGGATCGTCCGGCGCTTCCGGTAAGGAGCCGAGCGGCACGATGCCGTTCTCGCGAACGCCGTAGAGATGCGCGGCCTGGCTCGTGCTGCCGTGCAAGAGCAAGGTCAGCGCGCAGCGCGCGCGGTCGCGATCGTCAGCGCACTCGAGCATCAAGCCCTGCACGGTCTGAGCTTCGGTCGCGGTTTGGTGTTGCTCGAAGAGCGCGGATGCCGAGGGTGGCGGCTCGGTGCGTAGCACCTCGCCATTGCGCGCTTCGTCGAGCAAGCGGCTCAGCTTTGCGCTGAGCGCCGAGCTCTTGCCCTTGCGGTACTCGTTGGCGCACAGATCGATCGCGCGCTGGAACGACAGTTGATCGTCCATCGCGATCGCGATGCGCGCGCGTGTCTCGTAAAGCGCGCCGAGCGGTAAGCCGGAGATCCCGAGGCGCACGCTGGCATCGATCACTTGATCGCAACGCGCTACGCCCTCGGCGTGCTCACCCGCGCGCGCGAGCGCCAGCGCAAAGGCTTGGTACACCCAGCGATCGACTGCTCCGAGCTGCAAGCGATCGCACGCCGCGGCGTGCTCGCGGCCGACCGAGACCGCCAGCTCGTGCTCGCCCAGGTCGGAGAGCCAAACGATCTGCGCGGATGCGACATACGCGTAATACGGGTGACGGCCGGCGGGTGCTTCTGCGTAGGCGGGTGCGAGCGCGTCGAGCGCGCCGCGCGTGTCGCCTTGCAGCGCGCGATAGTGCGCGAGCCCGAGCATGTGTGCGGGGCGCCAACCCGGATGGCGCTGCGCGAGCTCACCGACGCTGTCGGTCGCGCGCTTCACGCCCAAGAGATCGCCCGCGAGCACGTGCGCGAGCAGCTCGAAGCCCGCGCTCGTGCCCAAGTAGCGCTGCAGACCGCCTTCTTGAAGCTGCAAAAGCTCAGCGCGGCGTTGGCAACGCCGAGCCTCCTCGGGGTTGCCCTGATTGAGGTGCAACGACACGCGGATGCGCCATGCGTTTACGCGGTGCTCGGCATCGCCCTCACACGCCGCTGCGTGCTCTTCCGCGGACTCCATGCCCATCGAGGCTTCGACCAGCCCGAGCAGGTAGTGCATCGCGAAGCGAACTCCGCGGTGGTAGACCTCGTCGAAGCCACCGCGATCGGGCTCGGTGACGCGCAGCAGCGTGCGCATGTAGAGATCGCGCGCGGCGATCGTACGACCGCGCATCGTCTCGCGGCTCGCCTCGATCAGCTTCGACATCACGCCGAGCGCGGGCGAGAGCGGCTCGAGCGGCGTGAGCGCGGGCAGCGACTCGAGGAACGCGAGATCGTACGTCTGCAAGCCGACCGAGCAGCAGCTCGCCGAGAAACGCGAGAGCTCGGTGATGGCTTCGATCAGACCGAGGCCGCGCTCGACTTCCGGTGTGCTGTCGTAGCGCGCTTGCGCGGCGTTGAGCGCAGCCGTCAGTTGTTCGGCTTCGGGAACCTTGCCGGCGAGCGCGTGATAGTCCTCTAGGCCGCTGTCGCGCAGCAGCAGGTCGAACGCGTGGGGCATATGCCGGTGAAACGCGTCGAACGCCGAGCGCATCGGCGCGTGGCCGAGCAGCGCGTTGCGGATCAGCATGCGCTGCTTGATCGGACAGTGAAGTCGTTCGGCCGCGGCGAGCGCGCTCTCCATCTCCGAGATCTTCAGCGCCTGCGCGTTCAAGTCGACGCTGCACAGCAGATCGATCGCTTCGCGCTCGCGTGCGCCTTGCATCAAGTGATGCGCGACGCGCAGCGGTCGGTCGCGTTTCTTGAGCAGCTCAGCGGCGCGCGCGTGCAGCCTCGTACGGCGCTCGGGCGGCGTGATGTCGCTCATCACCGGCAAGTAGCCGCGCTGGGCGAAGCGATAGCGCTCGCCCTCGGCGACGACGATGCGGTGCGCGACCAGCTCATCGAGCGCGCGAAACACATCGGCTTGGGCGGTGATCTCACACAGCTCGCCGTACTCGTCGAGCGCGACGTTGTCGCCGTCGATCACGG
>JAYUYY010000127.1:0-2848 GCA_043752225.1 Sandaracinaceae bacterium
GATGCTGAGATCGCGGACGCGCCGGCCGTCGGGAGCGCGGAGGAGGCCGGCACGCCTGACTCTACGAACGGAAGCAACGCCGACGCATCCAGCACTGGCATCGAAGCCATGCCGGCCGCCGGCCAAAGCGGCGATGACGGTGACGCTGGCTTGCCGGCTTCCACCATCGTCTCGAACGACCCGAGTGGTTGCGGGTGTCGCGCGGCCGGTGCTCACGCGTCGACGCGCCGCTCGGGGCTCAGCGCGCTGTTCTTCGTGCTGGCGGCGCTCGTGTGGCAGCGGCGTCGGGCGCGCGGTCGGCGCTCTTCACGCTTCGTGAAAGCTAGAGCTCCGGAGCTGCGCGCAAGACCCACTCGCCACGCTCCATGATCTCGAGCGTGGCGAGTGTCGGTGGCGCGAGCGGCGGCTCGAGCGTGGTCGCGAGGCAGTGCGCAGCGATCGCGGGGAGCATCGCGTCGACGTTCTTCCACATCGCGTCGAGCGACTTGATCAGCTGCTTGGGGCGTGAGCGCCAGCTGCGGAACACGTCGCCGAGCGCGGGCGGGAGCGTGCCGCGGTACACGGCGTCGTAGACCGCGAACACGAGTTGGCTGCCATAGCCTTGCTCTTCGGGCGCTTGGCCGAGCACGTGGTTGCAGGTCTCCTCGATCAGCGCGAGCACCGCGATGTCGCTGGTATCGAGCGCGTGCAGGCGCGCGCTGGTGAGGAAGACCTCCCAGCCGAACGGAAAGAGGTCGTGCTCACCGGGATCGGCTTCGAGCAGATCGTCTTCGTCGAGCGGTGCGTTTTGCGTGAACACGCGGTCGACATCGATCGCGAACGCCGAGAGGTGCACGTAGTGCGCGCCGTGCTTCACCGCGAGCGCGCGATCCATGATCGTCGGCAGCTCGAGCTTGGTCTTGCGCGGCGCGGCGAGCGGCAACACCCGCTTCTTCACGATCAGTAGCCCTCGAGGAAGCCGGTCATCACAGGCCACGCCTCTTCGTGCGCGCGCTTGCCGACGAGCGGATCGAAGTGGCCATAGTCATCCACGTGACCGTGCTCGATGCCGAACGAGACCGCGCGCTTGACCGTCGAACCGGTCAGCAATGCCAAGGTCGCGTCGATGCATTCCGGCGGGCATTGCACGTCGCGCGAGCCCGCGAGCAGCAGCGTCGGAAACGTGTAAGCGCCCGCGCGCTCGAGGTAGCGCATGCTGCCGCTGCTGCGCGAGAAGCCGAGCTTGTCGAAGGTCGTAGCGAGGTTATCGAGCAAGCGAATCGGGATGTGCTCGAAGCCGGTCGCCATCACGTGCCGCAGCACCGCGCGGTCGACGTTGCTGCGATAAAAGTTCATGCGCTCCGGCGGAAGGATCGGGCCTGCGCCCGCGATGTACGAGACCAGCCTTGCGATCCAGCCGAACGGAATGAATGGCAAGAGGTGCGCCAGCGGACGGATGCGGTTGAGCGACTGGTACACGTTGCGACCCGGCCGATAGTCGAGCGACGAGCACACCGTGATCACGCAGCTGAACGGCGCGTCCGGGTGCTCGATGCCGTACGCGAGGCCCAGGATGCCGCCCATGCTGTGGCCGATCCACGCGAGCTTTTCGCGGCCGGTGACCGCTTGCACCTTCGCGATCAGCGCCGGCAGATCCTGCTCGATGAACGCGTCGAAGCCGATCTTGCGCGCGCGGCCGCTCTTGCCCACGCCGCGCAGCTCCGTCACGAAGCAGTCGTAGCCCAAAGCGGCTAGATGACCTGCGAAGAACTGTTGCGGCACTTCGAACGCGCCGCCGTTGCTCGCAAGCCCGTGTTGCATCACGACGCTGCCGCGGCACGGCACGCTCGGATCGCGATAGCGCCGCAGGGCGAGCACGACGCCGTCTTGGGTCGTGGCTTGCAGCTCGGTGGATTCGATCGGCATAGGCTTGGTTCCTTACGACACGCTCGGCGAGCTCACGGGCTCGCCTTTGCTGCTCTGCGAGCTGTAGACGATCCCGCAGAGCGCGAGCAGCGCGATCGAGCCGAGCTGCGCCGCGCTGAAGCCGAAGAGCTCGCCGCGGTCGGGCTCGTCGCGCAGATACTCCAAGCCGTATCGGGCGACCGCGTAGAGCATGCCGACGAGCGCGATGACCTGACCGCGAAAGCGCCGGCGCTGCAGGAGCACCAGCGCGAGCACCATCAGCGCGAGCGCGAGCAGAGCTTCGTAGAGCTGCGTCGGGTGCACCGGGAAGGAGACCGGCGCGCCGCGATCGAGCGCGTAGCGGTCCATGTGATGGAACACGGCCGGTGAGCCGTAGAGTCCGTCCTTCTGAATCTCTTCGCCCCAGCGCGGGAAGGTGCCGAGCGACTTGAGGAACGCGGGCGCGCTCTCTCCCAGCCGCGTGCCGAAGTCGCAGCCGTAGAGGTAGCAACCGATGCGCGTCAGCGCGGTGCCGAGCGCGAGCGCGGGCGTCGCGACATCCGCGAAGGCGAGAAACGAGAGCTTCTTGAGCCGCGCGTATAGCAACGCGGCGAGCAGGCCGCCGAAGATGCCGCCGAACGCCATCGTGCCGCCCGAGGTCAGCTGGTACCAACGCGTGCCGCCCTCTTCGAGCAGCTCCGGGTTGACCAGGACGTAGAGCAAGCGGCCGCCGAGCAGCCCCGCGATCGCGCTCAGCAGGCACGCGGTCGAGACGGCGTCCTCGGGCCACTCCAGCTCGCCGGCCCGGGTCGCGCGTGCGCCGAGCCGCAACGTCAGCTGCCAGCCGAGCAAGATCGAGATCGAGAGCATGAGCCCGTACGCAAAGACGGGCTGCGATCCCAAGTGAAAGAGAACGGGATGCATACGAGCGAAGCGAGCCTCGAGGAGGGAGGGCGGGTCGGGA
>JAYUYY010000128.1:0-2847 GCA_043752225.1 Sandaracinaceae bacterium
CGATATGCGCGAGCGGATCGCGGCTGCCGAGCAGCGCCGGATGCACGCGCAGCTCGAGCTCACCGTTCTCATGCGCGCGCGCGATCGCGAGCGGCTTGATCACGTAGCCGAATTTCTTCGCGCACTCGATGTCGACCGCCTGCACGCGATCGATGCCTTCCATCGACACCTGCGAGAGATCGATCCGCGCGCCGAACGCGAGCCGCGCCAAGATCGTGAGCTTGTGCGCCGCGTCACCGCCGCCGACATCGAGCGTCGGATCGGCCTCGGCGTAGCCGGCCTCTTGCGCGTTGCGCAGCGCCTGACCGAAGTCGAGCCCATCGCGCGCCATCGCCGACAGGATGTAGTTGCTGGTGCCGTTGACGATCCCGCGCAGCGCGACGATGCGATCGGAGGCGAGCGCCTCGCGCAGCACGCGGATCACCGGGATGCCGCCTGCAACCGCTGCCTCGAAGTAAAGGTCGATGTTCTTCTTGTCGGCCAGCTCCATCAGCGCAGGGCCGCGATCGGCGAGCAGCGCCTTGTTCGCGGTGACCACCGCCTTGCCGGCCTCGAGCGCGCGCCGGACGTAGTCGCCGGCCAGCTCCACGCCGCCCATCACCTCGATCACCACGTCGATCTCGGGATCGCGCAGCAGCGCGTCGGCATCGGTGCTGAAGATCTCTTTGGGGACGTGCGGGCCGCGCGAACGGGTGGCATCGCGCGCCACGATCCGGCGCACCTCGATCCGACCGCCCAGCCGCGCTTCGATACCTGCAGCGTTCTCGTGCAAGAGGCGCATCACGCCCTGCCCCACCACGCCACAGCCGATCATGCCGACACGAATGTTGCCCAAAACTGCCTCCGAGGCGGTGGAGGCTACGTGCGGAAGCCTCTACGGGCAATGTTTGGTGAGGACGAGTAGGCTGCGCCGCGTGCATAACTTGAGCGCGAGCAGCATGGCAATGGCCGGCCCAGTGCGGGCGAGCGACGCATGGCCGCTGGCGACGCTTACTTTGCTCGGCGCGGGCCTGCTGATCGTGCACGTGGTGCTGCTCATCCGAACAGCGCGCGCGGACAAGCTCTCCCTGCCGTTGCGCGTGCTCGCCTGGCTGCCGCCCGCGACGCCGGTGATCGGATGGCTCAGCGGCGCGCGAGCGTTGAGCTTGGCGTGGGTGGTGCAAGCGCTCGCCTATGCGATTCTCCGCGCGACTTCCGGCTAGAGAGCGTTTCTTATGAGCACCCCGCGCTATCCCTACGTGCATGTCGATGTTCCCGCGGACGAAGTGGATTTGATGTCCGGCGAGCTGTTCGAGCTCGGCGCGAGCGGGATCGAAGAGCGCGACGCGAGCACGCTGCTCAAAGGCCCCGGGCACGGCACGCTCGTGACGTTGGTCGCGAGCTTCGAAGACGACGCGCTCGCGAACGCCGCGTGCGCGGAGCTCTCGCAGCGCTTTGCGGCGCGCGTCGAGCACGTGGTGGGCGATGCCTGGCGCGATGGCTGGCGCGAATACTTCAAGCCCACGCGCGTGGGGAAGCTTCTCGTGGTGAAGCCCTCGTGGGAACACTTCGATGCCGCGCCCGACGATGTCGTGCTGACGCTCGATCCGGCCGGCGCGTTCGGCACCGGCACGCACGAGACCACGCGCCTGGTGCTCGCTGAGCTCGAAGCCTACGTCCCGCGTGGACGCGACGTGCTCGATGTCGGAACCGGCAGCGGCATCTTGGGCATCGCGTGTCTCTTGCTCGGCGCAGCGCGCGTGCGCGCGCTCGACATCGACGACGAGTCGATCAACGCGTGCATCGAGAACGCCGAGCGCAACGGCGTCGCCGATCGGATCGACGCTTCGAAGACGCCGGTGCAGGCGTTGACCGAACAGTACCCGCTCGTGATCGCGAACATCGAGACGCGCATCCTCGTGCCGCTCGAGGCCGACATCAAAGCGCGCGTCGAGTCGGGCGGCGTCTTGATCCTGAGCGGCATCCTGCGCGACGAGGTCGAGACGATGATCGCGGTGTACACCGACTTCGCCATGCTCGCGCACCGCGAGATGGGCGAGTGGGCCGCGCTGGTCTTGAGGAAAACCACGTGAGCGGCTGGCCGCACCCGCGCAGGCTCTATGCGCCGGAGCTCCCGATCAGCGAAAGCGAGCTCGAGCTGCGCGACGAATCGCTCAAGCACGCGCAGGTGCTGCGCTTGCGCGCCGGCACCGACGTCGAGCTGTTCGACGCCGCCGGCCACATCGCGAGCGCCACGCTCACGTCGATCAGCGCGCGCGGCGCAACGTGCCAAGTCGCAGCGCGACGCCATCTCGCAGCAGCCGCGCCCGCGGTGCATCTGATCCTCGGGCTACCCAAGGCCGACAAGCTCGACAACGTGGTGCGCATGTTGACCGAGCTCGGCGTAACTTCGATCCACATCGCGCTGTGCGAGCGATCGATCCCCAAGCCGCGCGAAGAGAACGCCGGCGTTCGGCTCGAGCGGCTCGAGCGCATCGCACGCGAGGCCTGCGCGCAGTCCGGCCAAGCCTATGCGCCGATCGTGCACGCGCCGGCCAAGTTGGCCGAAGTCGCAGCGCGCGCCGCGCACGCGGGAGCGCAAACCGTCCTGCGCTGGGTGCTCTGGGAGGAGTCGAGCGCGCCGCGATCCGTGCTCGATCCAGCTCCGCGCGCGCCCGAACAAATGTGGGTGGTTGTGGGGCCGGAAGGCGGTCTGACCGCGCAAGAAGTCGAGGAGCTGGCCCACGAGGGTTATGCACAAGTCAGCCTCGGCTCAGCGATCTTGCGCTTCGAGACCGCGGCGATCACCGCCGCCGTGCTCGCGCTCGAGCATGTGCAGCGACTCGCGCCAGCCGCTACGTGATGGAG
>JAYUYY010000129.1:0-2842 GCA_043752225.1 Sandaracinaceae bacterium
CTCGCGCGCGCGCTCGCGCTCGATGCCGGCAACGCGCGGCTGTGGCTCGTGTCGGGCTTGCAGCACGACGCGCATGGCCGTCCCGATCAGGCGCTCGACGCGTATCTGCGCGCGCTGACGGTCGCGCTCGAGACTGACATCGCCCGCGATCCGCTCGCGCCGCACATCGCAGAGCTCTCGGCGCACGCGATTGCCGGTGTCGAAGGCGGTGTCACCGATTATCCGGCGCGCGTGCTCGGCGCGATCCTCCCGATCTTGCGCGACCCGCGCTTGCCGATGCCTGCGCGCGTCGAGCTCGGCGCGCTGGTCATGCAGCAGCACTACAAGCACGGCGATCGCGCGGCCGCGCAAGCGATCGCGACCCAACTCGGCTGCGTCACGGAGCTGCGCGCGGCGGGACCGTTCGGGCCGCGCGAGCTGTTGGGCTTCGATCAGGATCACGGGGGCATTCGGCCGGGCGTTGCGCTCGCCGCGAGCTATGAGCTCGGCGCAGGGCGCGGCATTCGCCCGACGCGCGACGTCGGCGGGCGCGGTTGCACGGTGCATCTCGGCGGCGGACCGCTCGCGATGGGCGGCAGCACCTACGTGCAGGGCTACGTCGAGATCGCCAAGGCCGGCCAGCAGCTGCTGCGCTTCGAGACGCCGAACAGCGTCGACCTGCACATCGATGGCATCTCCGTGTTGCGCATCGATCGCCGCCAAAACACCGCGCCCGAGACCGCGTACGTGCCGGTGCAGCTGAGCGCCGGTCGACACGAGGTCCTGATCAAGCTCACGACGCGCCATCCGAACCCCGCGATGGCGATGGCGGTAGCGCCGATGCAAGCGAGCGATGCGCGCGCGATCGAATGGCCTTCGAAACGCAACGCTTCGGCGGGCTTCGCGCGCTACTTGCGCGCAGCGATCGCGCTCGGCCGCGGCGATGCGGTCGAAGCGCGCTTGTCGCTGCTCGGCGTCGAAGACGGGCGCGCCGCACCGCTTTTGCAGCTGCAGCGCGCGAGCGTGATGATGGTCGACCCGCTGATGCCGGGTCAGCTCGCCCAAGACGAAGCGCGCCGCTTGTACGAGCAAGCCGTC
Organism: Sandaracinaceae bacterium; assembly: GCA_043752225.1. Classification (GTDB taxonomy): domain Bacteria; phylum Myxococcota_A; class Polyangia; order Polyangiales; family JAFGIB01; genus JAYUYY01. The sequence continues at coordinate 1,078 of JAYUYY010000129.1, forward strand.
GCCCACGATCCGGGGCTCTGGAATCCGACCGCGCAGCTCGCGCAGATGGCTGACGGCAACGGCCGCACTAAAGAAGCGATCGCGGCGATGCGGAACGCAGTGCGCCAGTTCCCGAACGTGCCGGCGCTGCGGCTCTCGCTCGCGAGCATGCTGAAGGATCAGGGCTGGGACGCCGAAGCCGACCGCGTGATCGCGGGCGCGCGCAAGCTCGTGCCCGACGCGTGCGCTGCGATCGGCGCCGAGCTCGACTCGCTGCGCGATCGCCAGCGCGAGCAAGCCGCAGCCGCGCTGAGCGAAAAGCTGATGGCGTGCGAGGCGCAAGCCAATGCGCGCTACTCCACGCTGCTACGCCAACGCCGCTTCGACGATGCTTCCGTGGAGCTCGAGCGGCTGGCCGCGCTCGATCCGCCGCAGCACCGCTTCGCGTGGGCGCTCGCGCGGCTCGAGCTGGCGAAAAATCGCCACGATGAACCGACCGTGCAGCGCCAGATCACCGAGCTGCGCACGCTCTACCCGCAGACCTCGAGCGCGCTGATCGAGCAAGTCGATCGGCTCGCAGCCAGCGGCAAGCCCGAAGCCGCGCTGAAAGCGCTCGACGCTGCGCTCGCAGCCGAGCCGGCAGCGCTGGCCGGCGCGCGCAGGCTCGCACCGCTGCTCGGCGGTGAAGACACGCTCAAGGCGTATCGCAAGGATGGCGCGGCGGCGATCGCTGCGTTCGAAGCCTCGGGTCACACCTATGAAGCGCCGCAGGTCTTGGTGTTCGACTACATGGCCGCGCAGGTGATGCCGGACGGCTCGTCGATCGAGCTCGTACACACCATTCAGAAAGCGCAGAGCGACGAGGCCTTGGACGAGCTTGCCGAGGTCAGCGTGCCGGATGGCGCACGCGTGCTGACGCTGCGCGCGATCAAGCCCGACGGGCGCAAGCTCGAGCCGGATGCGATTGCAGGCAAAGACACAATCTCGCTGCCGACGCTGACGCCGGGCGACTACGTCGAGACCGAGCTCTTGCTGTACCGCGATGCGCCCGACGCGTTTCCCGGCGGACATTCCGGCGAGCGCTTCTTCTTTCAGAGCTACGAGATCCCGTTCGACCACAGCGAGATGATCGTGATCTTGCCGAGCGGGATGCCGTACTCGATCGATCCGCGCGGCCCTGCGCCCAAGGTCGAAGAGACGACCCAAGGCGACCAGCGCGTGCTGAGGTTTCTGGTTGAGGGCAGCAAGGCGCTGCAACCGGAGCCGATGTCGATCACGCCGCGCGAGATCCTGCCGTCGGTGCGGCTCGCCGCGAACGCGACCTGGCCCTTGTTCATCGAGAGCATCCGCGAAGCGCTGATCGATCGCGATCTCATAGACCCCGAGATCGCGGCGCAGGTGAAGAAGATCGTCGGCGATGCCGAGCCCAACGACTTCAAGCTGCGCGCGCAGCGCCTCTACGACTGGGTGCTCGCGAACATCGAGAACGACGATGATCTGCTCTCGCAGGCCGCGGTGATGATCCGCAGCAAGTCGGGCAACCGTGCGCGCGTCCTGCACTACGCGCTCAAGCTCGCGGGCGTACCGACCAAGCTCGCGCTGGTGCGCACGGCAGCCGCCGACAGCACGCCGAGCGAGATGGCCGACGGCGATGTCTACGAGCACCTGTTGGTCTCCTACGATAGCGGCAAGGGACCGGTTTGGTTGTTCACCGCGGAGCGCTGGGCACCGTTCGGCTTCATGCCGGCGCTGCTCTCGGGACAGCCGGGACTCTTGCTCGAGCCGC
>JAYUYY010000130.1:0-2839 GCA_043752225.1 Sandaracinaceae bacterium
GTCGTGGCTCTCCCAGAACACGCGCAGCAGCTCTTCGTAGCGCAGCGCATTCGGATCGAACACGACGCGCACGACCTCGGCGTGACCGGTGCGGCCGCTGCAGACCTCTTCGTACGTCGGGTTCGGGGTGTAGCCCGCGGCGTAACCGACCTGCGTGCTCACCACGCCCTTGAGGCTCCAAAATTTTTTCTCGGCGCCCCAAAAGCAACCGAGCCCGAACGCCGCCTTTTCGTACCCTTCGAACGCAGCATCGAGCGGCGTTCCGAGCACGAAGTGTTTGGCTGCGACCTTCACGCGTTCAGCGCGGCCCGGCAGCGCGTCGAACGAGCTCGGCATTTTCAGTTTAACAGGCGTCAACATCGACCGACTCCTCGCGCCCCTGGAGCGCAGTCCAGGACCCACGCGGTCCACGTATACGCGCGCCTGCGGAGCGCGAGCAAGCGGCCTGATCACGCCCGCCGTGCGCGTGTGAGCTTACAGACCGCGGGGTGCGGCTTTTTCGCCAACCGCCTACAGACGGCGCCCCGATCATGTTGTTACGCGCGCGTCACTTGAAGCGATACGGGTACGTCACGCTGAACTTGTCGCGGCTGAACGGCGAGAAGCTCGCCTTACGTGCGACGCGCGCGATGCACGAGCCGACGCTGCCTTGAATGCCGGTGACCTCCGCGCTCTTTACGCGACCGGTCGTGCCGACCACCGTGATGGCGACGGCCGCCGTACCGCTTAAGGGGTCGGCTTCGGAAGCCGCGCACGCGCGCACCTCGGTTTCGATCCCGCGCATCGCGGCGAGCACGTCATCGCGCGAAGGCGCTTCCGCGAGCTCGGGCTTGGCTGCAGACGCGGCCTTAACCGGCACTGCACCCGACAGCAGGTCATCGATGCTGCGCGTGTCGGCGCCCGGCGGGCCTTTCGGCTTCACCGCTGCGACGACCTCGGCTTCGCTCTTGCTCTCGGCCGGCTTGTCGTCGGCGAGCAGCACATCGTCGACCGTCGGCGGCGCCGCCGCGGGCTCCGGAGCCGCGGTGCTCTCTTCCGATTCGGCCACGACCTGCGCGCTCTTCGGGCCGGTGATCGCGGCTACGCTGCGCGCCTTGAGCGGACCGCGGCCCCTGCGTGCCGCGCGCGGTGCGGCCGCGACGGTCTCGTCTTCGGGCGCTGCGGCGGGTTGCTCGTCGGCGACCGGCTCGGTCTCGGCGCTCGGCACGGCTTCGCCTTCGGGCGCTGCTGCGACCGGTTCGACCGGCGCACCAGGCTCGGCCGCGATCGGCGCGGGATCGGGTGCCAGAGCTTCGGTCGGCTGGGCGATCGGCTGCGACGCGGCCGCGAGCGGCGCGGAGGTTGCGGAGGTTGCAGTGGCTGAAGTGGCGAGCGTGGTGCTCGGCACACGCGTGACGTAGAGCGCAGCGAATGCGGCGGCGGCGATCATGCCCGCGCCGGCCAGGATCGCGAGCGGCACGGTCGCGTCCTTGGCGCGCACCTTGCGTGAAACCGGCGCGATCGAATCGAGCGCGGCGAACGCCACGCCGTGATGCGTACCCATCGACGCGAACGGATCCACCGGATCGCGGCGATCCGGCATCGCGTAGGTCTCGGCTAGCAAGTCGTGCTCGTGCGCGCTCGGCGACAACGAGAGGCTCGGTTGAGCCCGCATCGCCGGTTGCGATCGCATCGATGCGGCCGAAGACGGCGGCTTGAACTGGCTCTGCGCCAAGCTCGCAAGAGCGCGGATGTCGATGATCCCCGAGCCCTCACCGCCGGCGTAACCGGGTCGCGCCGCGGGCGGCAAGCTCGCGCGCGAAGACGTGATCGGCAGCGGCTGCGCGAGCGCTATAAAGGCGTGCGCACTGCCCTGCGTGGTGATCGGCGGTAACGCTCCGATCCCCGCCATCGGCGAAACCGACGGGCTGCGCGAGACGAACGGGTCCTGCTGCTGATGTTGCGCGTACGGCGCTTGCGAGCGCGGCGCGCTCACCGGCGCGAGGCTGCCCGGCGGACGCGATGCAAACGCGGCGCGCGCAACCGGCTGCAGCTGCGCGTTCGAAGAGGCGGCTTGCGACGGACCATGCGACGGGCCGTGCGAGTACATGCGGGTCGGCGTCTCGTCGTACGCGATGCGCGTCGGCGAGTCGTCGAGCGTCGCGTGCGTGGGAGAGTCCTCGCCCTCGGCGTCACGCGCCGCAAACGTCGGCGAGTCGTCGTAATCCCGCGCATCGCTCTCGGCGGTTGGAAGCTGCGTGCGCTCGGTGGAATCCGCGGAGTCGCGCAGCTCGCTGCGCGCAGACGCGACCGCGCGAACCAGCGTGTCGGAGTCCGCGATCGTCGACCAGTTTTCGTAGCCTTCGCGCCAAACGTGGGCGTCCCAATCGATCACGCCGGTCGACACGCGGCTCACGAGCTCTTGTGTGTTGAGCGGACCGGCCGGTGCACCGTCGATGCTCACGAACCACTCCGGGCTCGCAGCATGATGTGGTGCAGAAGGCACGAGGCTCGGCGCGATCGCACGCGAGAGCACCTCGTGCGGACCGTTCACCTCAATGGTGGCTTCGAACGCGGCCGGATCATCGCCGCGCGCCTCCATCACTCCCCCACACTTGCGGCAGCGAATCTTCAGTCGCCGGCCCGCGACGCGTTCGTCGGGAATCTGATACTTGGCCGCGCACTCGCCGCATACAACTTTCATCGGGCCGATCCTTGGTCTGGAGCCACCTGCTGAAACCAACTCCAAACGGGGACACTGAACCAAGTTTGCACACGGCTCAAGACGGCGCCGTTCATTAGTTGCGCAGGCCAAGTATCAGATTCCCGACGAACGCGTCGCGGGCCGGCGACTGAAGAT
>JAYUYY010000131.1:0-2835 GCA_043752225.1 Sandaracinaceae bacterium
TCATCCTGAACGGCTTCAAGTCGGCGTTTCTGCCGTTCCACATCAAGCAAGCCTACCTGCGGCGCATCGCTTCCGAGATCGAGAGCTTCATCGCCGATCCGATCGGCCAAGCCGAGGTCGCGACGCGCGAGGCCCGCTCTGATCGCGCCCCCAAGCGCAAAGACGCGCGCCCGCCCATCTCGGGCGACTGAGACTGCTCCCTAGTTAGTAGCGCTGTCGCGCGGAGCTCGGTGTTTACAGCGCTATCGCGCCCGGAGCTCCCCTTCGGGTCGCGGAAGGCAGCGCGCTCTTGGAGTGCACACGCTCTCCTCAAGCCGCTCGCAAAACGGTACAACGCTGCGCATGCGACGGGTGACGCGGACCTTCTATCTGTCTCTGCTCTGGCTTGCGGCGTGCGCGAGCAATCCTTACGGCTACGCGCCGGAGTACGTGCCGCTCTCGGATGAAGAGAGCTACGCCGAGACCGCGGTCGAGCAGAGCTACGAGGACGTGCGGCGCGATCCGTCGAGCTACGACAAGACTCTGGTCTCGTGGTTCGGGATCGTCGAGCAGGTCGCGCCGATCGGAAAGTCCGGCGAGATGCGCGTGAGCCTCAATCTGCGCTTTCACCAGCCGCGTCACCTGTGCACCGACCAGTTCGACAGCTCGTGCCGCGTGACGATCTCGGAGAAAGAAGGCGGCCCGTTCAGCGCGCTGCTCACGCTGCGTCCCGAAGATCAGAGCGGCAAGGATCGCGTGTACACGGGCTCGCTGGTGCGCGTGTATGGGCGCGCCGTGCCGGACTACGACGAGCGCGGCGGCCCAATCCTGAAGGCCGAGTATTACCGTCACTGGCCGCGCGGCACGTACGTCACGACCGGCCGCCGCGTAAACATGCGCAGGTAGCGCCGTCGCGCCTCTAGCCTTTTTTGGCTAGCAGCAGCGCGCGGCTCAGTTGCTCGATCTCCGGGCGGCGCAGATCGCGGCTCAGCAGCAGCGGGAGCTCGAGCTGTGTGACCGGAACCTCGGTGCGCAAGCGCTCCTTTTGCGCGGCTTCCACGGCTTCGCGCTCGGCGCGAGCGACGCTCTCGTCGGTGACCGTCGTGAGCGCGGACTGCGGCGCGCCCGCGAGCTGCGCCTGCAATGCGCGCAACGCGTCGACCTCGGCGGGGTCGAACAGCCGCGGGTGCACCATGTTCACCGCGACGCCGCACACCGGCAGCTGCAGCTCATCGCGCAGCGTGCGGTACAGCTCGATCGTCTCGTTGGTCGGCAGCTCCTCGGGCAGCGTCACGATCAGCACGCCCGACTTCACCGGATCGCTGAAGAGGTTCCAAGCGCGCTCGGCTTCGCGGCGCAGCAGCCCGGGCGGCGCGACATCCACGATCACCTTCGGTACGCGCAACAAGTCCAGGCCGTGTCCAGTCGCGGGCGCGTCGACGATCACCGTGTCGTAGCGCGGCGATCCATCCGGCCGCGTCTCGAACACGTGAAACTGCGCCTTGCCCAACATCGCCCAGGCTTCGATCCCCGGCGTGCCGCGCAAGAACGCGCTGACGAAGCGGTTCTCGAACACGAGCTTGTAGAGCGCGCGCACCTTCAAGATCATCAAGCCGTACTCTTCCAGCGCGGCGCCGGGCTCCATGTTCACGGCGTGAACACGCTCCGCGACGCTCACGATGTTCGGCCCGATCGGCGGCACGCCCAGCATGTAGCTGAGCCGCTCCTTCGAGTTGCACATCGCCACGAGCACGCGTCGACCCGCGGCAGCGTGAGCGAGGGCGAGCGCTGCGCTCACCGCGGATTTACCGACTCCACCTTTGCCGACGACAATGATGAAGCGAAGATCGAAAGGGCCTTGCGCCATGAGGATTAAGCTTGGGTGCCGGCTGTGTAGCACACGGAAGGCCAGGCACGGACGACCGACTGGGAGGTCGTCCCCCTCGAGCGCAACTACGGGCCGTGCAATGCCTTCACGGTCGTGGCTGCGCGGATCGAACATGCTGTTTCCGGCTGCGCCTCGCGTTTGGGCTCGGTCGGGGACGCCCGCTCGGTCGGGAGCCCGAGGATGCTCCCGCGTCGGGCCTCGTCGAATGCGGCGTTGTGCCCCGACGCGTGGCGATCGAGCCGGCGCAGCACGCGCACCTCATCCGAGCCGCAGACCAGCAGCTCGCGCTTGCCTTTGGTGATCAGCGGTCCGCCGACGATCCGATACAAACGCAGGTCTTCGCCGCGATCGATTTGCGCGAGCGAACGCGGCTCGTTGCGCAGCGTGAGGTAACTGAAAGTTAGGTCCTCCTCGCGCAGGCCGGCCTCGCGCGCCAGCTCGGCCTGCTCCTTCGGCAACGCGAGCGGCACGCGCTCGTGGCACCAATCGCGCTCGCGCTCGAGCATCGGACAAGCGCGCGCGTGCAAGCACGGCGCGAACACATGCGGGGCCGTGCCGCTCGCCACGAGCAGATCGCGCGTCTCCTGCAAGGTGCGGCTCGTATCGCGCAGCGCGGGCTCGAGCACGATCAGCGAGCCGCCGGGGGAGAGCCGCGAGCACAGCGCGCGCAACGTCTCGGCCAGCTCGGCAGGCGTCGATCCGAGCTCGTTCAACATGAACCCCAGCAGCACGAGGTCATAGCCCTCGGTTGACGGCTCGCTGAGCGCGCGGGCCAGGGTCTTGGGGTGCGCGCGCAGCTCGACCGGAAATCCATGCGTACGCGAAAGCTCGGTCGCCAGCCGCTGTGCCACGCGCAGCGCTTCGGCATCGCTTTCAACTGCGTCGATCGTCACGGCGCGGGCATGCGCGCGCGACAGCACGAACAGCGCTGCGCACAAGCCGGTCGTGCCGAGGCCCGCCCCGAGATC
>JAYUYY010000132.1:0-2834 GCA_043752225.1 Sandaracinaceae bacterium
CGCACGGCGCGAGCGCGAGCGTGACGCGCCACCGGTACGAAGGTCGTGCGCGCCGCGCATGCCGAGCTCGATCGAGCGCGTCACGACTTGCTCGAGCGGCGGATCGGCGAGGAACGCGTTGGGCACTCGGCAGGGCTCGTTCTCGTCGGCGCACGCCAGCTCGATCGCGGAGGGCGCGCGGCTCGACTCGCCGTAGCTCGCGAACAGCGCGACCGGCGGCGCGGGTTTCACGGTGATGCCCGCCGAAGGATTGAAGCGCGCAAAGCTGTGGTCACCGTTGAGCGCGGTGCCCGCGCGATCGATCAGCTCGATATGCGTCAAGCCGACGCGCCCGCCGGCTTGCAATGAGAGCGCGTCGAGCGGCTCGAACGTGTCGAGCACGTACAGCCCGGCGTTTTGATTGCGCACGTCGAGCTCGGTGCGAAAGCCGTCGTTGGCGACGAAGACGCCGGCGCCGTCTACCGAACGCGCGTCGGTGAGCTGGCCGAGCTCGACGCGTTGCAAGAACGCGACGCTGCTCGCATCGAGGTTGCCGCCGACGATCAGCTGATTGGGACGGCTCGCGAGCTGCACGTCGGTGCTCGCCTGCAACGACGCGCCGTAGCCCAAGCTCGAGGTGTCGGTGGTGTTGAAGACGCCGTCGAAGAGCGCACCGCTCGACGGCAGCTCGATCTCCGCACCGGTCTCGGTCAGCAAGAACGCGCCGTCTTCGTCGCACACGCGCAGGCTCGTGTCGGCCGCGCACGCTGCGAGCTCGGTCGCGTCGGCGTTGAGAGTGGCGCGGCTCGCGTGGCGGAAGTATGCGGTACCCGAGAGCCAAGCGTGCTCGGCGACTCGGCGCTTCGCATCGGCGCTCAGCATGAGCAAGTGGTTTTCGGTGTTGTCCGGAAACGTAAACACCGCGGCGCGATCGCGCGCGAGCAGCTCGATCGGCGCGGGGCCGTTACCGTTCAGCGAGGTGCGCGCGAGCGTCGCGTTGATCCCGAGCTCGTGCGCCGGCGTGCGCTGCCGCAAGTCGAAGAACCCGTGCTCCGCAGAAGAGCGAGCCGCATCGCGGAAGCCCTCTTCACCGAACTCCGACACGTTGCCGTACGCGGCCCAATCTCCGCCATGACCGAAGGTGTCTCCATACTCCGCGCTGGCCTTGTAGCGCCCGAACGAGCCCGCATAGCCCTCGACGCGATAGCCGGGCGCGTGAAAGCCATCCTTCATGTGCAGCGCGAGCCCGGCGCCGAGCGCGTTCTGTCCGTAAAGCGGGTTTGCGCCGGGCACGAGGTCGACGGCGAGCACCGCGTCCTCGGGCAAGAGGTCCCACTGCACGACGTCGCCGAACGGATCGTGGATGCGCACGCCGTTTTGATAGACCGCGATGCCTTGCGGCGCACCGAGCAGCGGCGAGGCGGTGAAGCCGCGGAACTGCAAGTCGGGCTGCAGCGGGTTGTTCTGCACGTCGCTCAGCGTGACGCTGCCCAAGCGCGCGTTGAGCGCTTGGTGCAAGCCAAGCGAGCGGTCGGCCTCGAGCGTCGCGCGATCGAGGTGCTGCACGTTGCTCGGCACCTGATCGAGCGGCAGCGAAGCGGCGCGCGTCGGTGCGACCGCGACTGCCACCGCGCCGAGCGAGAAGTGCTCGACTTCCGGCTCGGCAGCCTCGGGCGGAGTGCCTTCTTGTGGCACGCCTTCTTGTGGCACGCCTTCTTGTGCAAAGCCGTGCGCCGCACAACCCAGCACCACGACCATCGCAAACGACCGTTCGAGCACGCCGGCTAACCCACGCATGCGCGGGAGACTACCTCGAGATCACGCGCAGCCCGGCGCGATGTACGCGCCCCGGCAACGGGCGTTGCACGAGCGCTTCGGCGATTCGGCCGGCCTCGAGCAGCTTGAGCGGATCGACGCCGGTCGCGATCCCCATGTGCTCCAGCATGTAGACGAGGTCCTCGGTCGCGAGGTTTCCCGACGCGCCCGGCGCGTACGGACAACCGCCGAGCCCGCCGATCGCAGCATCGAAGGTGCGCATGCCCATCTCGAGCCCGACCAGCACGTTCGCGAGCGCTTGTCCGCGCGTGTCATGCATATGCATCGCGAGCTGATCGACGCTGACCTCGGCCAAGAGCAGCTGCAAGATGCGCTGAGTCTGCATGGGCGTACCGACGCCGATCGTGTCGCCGAGCGAGATTTGGTAGCAGCCGAGCTCGAGCAACGCGTGCGTGAGATAGAGCACGCGCGCCGGCTCGATCGGCCCTTCGTATGGACAGCCCCAGGTCGTCGAGACGTACGCGCGCACGCGGATGCCCGACTCGATCGCTTGCGGAACGAAGCTGGCGAACACCGCGAGCGTGTCCGCGACCGACTTGTTCACGTTGCGACGGTTGTGCGTCTCGCTCGCGCTGATGAACACCGCGATCTCGGACAGGCCCGCCGAGCGTGCGCGCTCGAGCCCGCGCGCGTTCGGGCATAGCGCGCTGTAGATCACGTCGGGTGCAGGCGGCAGCAGCTGCACGAGATGATCGGCGTCGGCGAGCTGCGGGATCCAGCGCGGCGCGACGAAGCTCGTCGCCTCGATCCGCTTGAGCCCGGCATCGACCAGCGCATCGATCAACCGAACCTTATTGACGGTCGGAACCGACGCGGGCTCGTTTTGCAGCCCGTCGCGCGGACCCACTTCGTAGATCGACACCCGCTCCGGCAACCGCTCGAACAAGCTCACCCGGCAATTGTCCGCCGCCGCCCACGCTCAAGCAAGCAAGCAAGTGGCATGCGAGCAAAGCGAGCTCGTGAACAGGAGGGGCCGCTCTCGTGTGGATTGCGGCTTTGCCCAATGGGAGGGAAAACGG
>JAYUYY010000133.1:0-7322 GCA_043752225.1 Sandaracinaceae bacterium
CTGGTCGAGGTTCAGGCTGGCCGTCGATCGATCGTGCAACGCGCGTTCGAAGCGATAGCCGAGCAACGCGCCGAGCGGCTGGCCCTGGCGCACGCCGTCGAGCAAGTACTGCGCGTCGCGCACGCGCGCCGACGACAGGTTCACGCCGAGCAGGTTGCGCGTCGATGCGTCGACCGAGTGCGCGATCTGCGCGCCGCGCAGGATCGCGGCCGCGGTGGCATGCGACGCGCTCGGCGCAAACGCGTGGCCGATCGAACGCGGTGTCGTGCGCATCTCGAGGTTCTGCACGAAGCCGTAGCCGCCGATGTGCACGCCGGGTGCCGTCAGCGCGGCCGTCACGTCGCTGAGCCGCTTGTTCGCGTACGAGCTGAACCACGCATCGAGCCGATGAATGCACAGATCGACGACGCTGCGTGTGTTGCGCTCGAGCACCGCGCTCGGCTGCTGCTTGAGCGCATCCAAGTGTTGCCAGAACTCTCGAAAGGTCGAGTCGATGGAATGACCAGGCTGCGGCGCGCGACCGGAAGCGCCGTTCGAGAGCAAATACGCGCGCACCTCGGACATGTAATCGCCGAGCACGGCGTTGGGGCTCAGCTCCACCGCGCGCGCATCGAAGTACAGCGCCGAGAGGTAGTTGCGGGTCACCGGCCGCTCGAAGCTGAGCTTCGGCGACGCGCGCACGTCGCTCGCGTTGTAGACGAACGGCGGCTCCCAGATGTGCCACTCGGCCACCGGCGGAAGGCCTTCGCCGCGCCGGATCTGCGGGCCCTGCAGCACGCCGAGCGCGATGCCGATCATCTGAGCCGTGTTTACAGCATCCGTGGCATACGCGCCGCAATGCACCATGTGCCACGCGAGCTCGATCAGGTACGCGTGCCTGAGCATCTCCGCGCGAGCGGCGGGCTTCACGCTCGAGAGTCGGGGTTTGGCCGGCCCATCGGTCGCGAGCGGCACGGCGTAGATCGACTCGATGATCTCGCCGCTCCGATAGGTCACGCGGACGAAGTCCGCAGCTTCGGTGATGCCGGTGACCGCGATGTAGTGGCGAAACGCTGCGAGCTGCTCTCGTGCGAGCGGTCGCGCCGCCGGTCGCTTCACCGCAAACATGTCCGTAGCTGTCCGCTGCGCGACGCGCGGCGAAGACGCGCACGCGCAGCTCAGCGCGACTGAAAGAGTGATGAAGAGCCGCGCGCGGCTCATGGCTCGACCCTCGGCTCGGTCTCGCACAGATCGCGCTGCGCCGGCGCGGCGCGGGCGTCGCGAGCATTGGACTCGTAGCTCGCCGACGCGGGGATCTGCAGCTCGACGAAGCCCTCGTGCGCGACACGCGCGAGCAGCGGTCCGTGCACCACGAAGTCGTCCTGCAGCTGCGCGCTCCCCGCGACCCGCGTGACATCAAGCACGCGCGCGCTCTGCGCTTCGCACTCGTCGATCGGCTTCGCGCTCGAGCACAAGCGCGGCGCCGCAGCTCCGGTCACGAGCAGCGATGCGTCGAGCACGACGCGCGTACCGACCGGCAGGGCTCTCGCATGGGCGAGTGACACGCGCGGCGTCAGCGAAACAGCCGGCAGCGCTTCAGCTTCGACGCCGGACTCGAGCGCGTTCGTCGCGCGCTCGATGCCCGACGGGAGCGCGGCGCGATCACGCGGACCGATCAGCACACGCTCGCCTTCGATCGCGCTGACATGCCGCGGCAGCGCAGCATGCAGCGTTCCTTCAGTCGACGCCCCGTGCTCGTCGTACTCGCCGATGCCGTAGAAGCGGCGCACGTCGGCGCGAAAGCGAACCGGGAGCTGCAACCCGCGCACGCCCGAGAAGCGCCGCGCGCCAAGCTCATCGAGCACTTCGTGGCTCGCGAGCACGCTCACCGCTCCGTTCGCGTGACGCACGATCCAAACCTGCGAGCGGTCGTCGAGCTCGGCCGCGCGTGCTTCTCCGCGCGCGGGCAGCGGTGCGCTGCCGAGCCAAGCGTTCGAGGCATGAACAGTCTGCGCCGCGGGCGGAAGCGGATCGCTGCGGCGGAGCATGCGAACGCCCGGCTCGCATCGGTTGCGCACCCGCGAGCTCGGCTTCGAATTCGGGGACTCCGAAATGTGCGGGCAGCCTCAAGCGCGGATGCATCGGCAGCGCGTCGCGCCGAAGCGCGAGCACGAACCCGATGGATCAGCTACGCCCTCCGTGCGCTGCGAGAAGAATCGAATCGATGGCTCCACCGATCCGGCTGCATCCACCGAGAGCGCGTCGAGCTCCGCTGTCTCGTAGTGCGAGCCGTCAACACTGATCCACGACACGACGTCGCGCTCGAAATCCACGTGTGGGGGCGCGAGCGGTAACCCATACCGCTGCCAGAGCGCGCGCAGCTCCGCAACATTGCCGGCACTCTCAGCATGACCGGGTTTAGCTAGCGGAGTCGAAACTCTCAACAGCAATACGAATTCGCCGCCGCGTTCACCGTGTAGCTCGCGCACCGAGGGAAGCTGCGTATGCGCTACGCAACCGATCGCGCTCCATACAATCGCGAGCGCGATCGGCAACTTCATCGCATAGCGTACGTGCTTGAGCGCAGCAGCTCGCATGCGCATAACGCTAGCGCGGATCTCAGCGCGAATGCGCCTGACTCATAGGTGGTGATGCGGTGGCCGAACATCGTTCTTGGGTCTTGGTTTTGGTTGTCATGGTGATCGCGTGCAGCTGCTCCGACGGAACAGAGCCAACCGGTGACGCGCGACCTTCTGTGATGCAGGACGCCGCGACCGATGACGGTGGCAACGCGCGCGAGCTGCGACGATGACAACGCCTGCACGCAGAGCGACGCGTGCAGCGGCGGCGCGTGCGTGGGCGAGCCGCTCTGCGATGACGCAGGCAGCGAAGCGAATGCCGCGAGCTGCGCTGAGATCGCGCTGACGCCGGTCAGCCGCGGGCGGCACGCACACCTGCGGTCGGCGCGAGAGCGGTGCGATTCGCTGTTGGGGCAGCAACGCAAACTACGCGCTCGGCTATCCACCTGCATCGAGCACCGACCAGGACGTGGACGTCGGCGGCGTGGTGCGGAAGCTCGCGCTCGGCTCGACCCACAGCTGCGTATTGCTCGACGCTGGCGCCGTGCATTGCTGGGGCAGCGCGCTGTTCTCGCAGCTGGGTTATCCCGGCGTGGGTACGATCACCGACGGCGCAGGCGAGACGCCGGCGAGCGTCGGAGATCTCGAGCTCGGCGGTGCTGCGATCGATCTCGACGCAGGGGACCGCCACAGCTGCGTCGTGCGCGCGACCGGCGATGTTTTGTGTTGGGGCGATGGCGAACGCGGCAAGCTCGGCTACGCGAGCACCGAGATCGTCGGCGATGACGAAACACCCGCGAGCGTCGGGGCGATCGAGCTCGGCGGCAGCGCGCGGCAAGTCGTCACCGGCTACAACCACAGCTGCGCGCTGCTCACGAGCGGCCGCGTGCGGTGTTGGGGTTGAGGGACGAGCGGTGTGCTCGGCAATACGCTCGGCGGTACGGTCGGCGACAACGAGACGCCGGCCAGCCAAACGCTGCTCGAGCTCGGCGGCGACGCGGTGCAGCTCAGCGCCGGTCGCGCTCACACCTGCGCACTGCTCGAGGATCAGAGCGTGCGTTGTTGGGGCCTCGGCAGCGAGGGCGCGCTCGGCTACGCCAGCGTCGAGAACGTCGGTGACGACGAAACGCCTGCCGAGCAAGGCGCAGTCGAGGTCGGCGGTGCGGTGATCCAGATCAGCGCGGGCAGCGATCACACCCGCGCGCTGCTCGACGATGAGAGCGTGCGCTGTTGGGGCCGCGGCACCAACGGCCAGCTCGGCTACGGCAATACCGAGTCGATCGGCGACAACGAGACACCGGGCTCGCTCGCAACCCCGGTCGATGTCGGCGGCCCGGTAAGATTCCTCGACGCGGGCGCGAGCCACACCTGCGCGGCATTGATGAGCGGAGCGCTGCGCTGCTGGGGCGATGGCTTCGGAGACAAGCTCGGCTACGGCGACACCGAATCGATCGGCGACAACGAAACGCCCGCTTCCGCCGGCGATCTCGATTGGTAGCTGCGCGAGGCGTCAGCGCGAAGGGAAGCGCGCGAGCAGCCACGCGCGTTGCTCGCGGCGCAGGCTGTGCACGCGCACCCGAACATCGAACGTGCCATCGGCCCGACGCTTGCTGCCTACGGCTTTGGCTTCGATCCGCACCGAGCTCGTTTGCGCGTCGGCTTCAGCGGTCGCATCCGCTTGAGCGGCAACGCTGAGCGTAAAGACCACCGGTTGACCGGGTGCGAACGCGCACGGAGCGACGACCGCGAGCACCTCGTCGCGAAACCCGAGCGCGCTGCCGGTCCGACCATCCGCCAGCGTCAGCCCGACGCGCAGCGCGCTCGTCGCTTCCTGCGCCTCGCTCATCGCCGGCCGCGCAAGGTCGCTTCGCGCGCTTCGCGCAGATCCAAGTCGCGGCGGATCGTCTCGCGATCGTCGCCGCGCTTCTTACCCTTGCCCAGGCCGAGCTCGACCTTCGCGCGACCATCTTTGAAGTACACGCGCAGCGGGATCAGCGTGAACCCGCGCTGCGCGAGCTTGCCGAGCAAGCGCTGTATCTCCTGGCGGTGCGCGAGCAAGCGCCGGCTGCGTCGCGGCTCGTGCCCGAAGACTCCCGCTTGCTCGTACGGCCCGACGTGCATGTGGTGCAGCACCAGGTTGCCTTCGTCGACCGTCGCGTACGCGCCTTCGAGGTTCGCCTTGCGACCCCGCATGCTCTTCACCTCAGAGCCGGTGAGCACCATGCCAGCCTCGAGGCGCTCCTCGATCTCGTAGTTGTGGAGCGCCCTGGCGTTCGTACACACCGGCAGCTCGCCTTTCGCCGCAGCCTTGACCATGGGGAGCGGTTCATAGCACGGGCGTGGGCGTCACAGCTTCAGGCGCTTCAGGTGTGCCCCCATCCGGAGCGCCGAGCGTGCAGGGCGGCGTGTCCGCGTACGCCGGACCGGCGAGCGCTTGCACGACTTGAGCGTCGTCGATCGAGTCGACGAAGCCCGAGCTTTGCACCCGATACGCGAGCAGACAGGCGTTGCTGCCGTCGTAGGTGTGTTGCACGACCAGCAGGTCATCGAAGCCATCTTTGTCCGCGTCGAAATCGCCTTCGACTTGCGGCTTGCGCAGCTCGTAGCGCGCGCCGCGCTCGAGCGCGTGGCTCTCGACCGGGTCGAGCGCCAGCGCGATGCCGCGCGCGGTGATCACGCGCACCAGCGCCAGCGCGCCGCTTTCGTCCTCGACGCCAAGCGCCGTAAACGTCGCGCCGCGCAGCCGGACGCGCTCGTGCAGGCCGTGCGCCGCGAGCTTGATCGCGAGCGCATCCGCTTCGGTGTCGGGGTTGACGCCGACGACCAAGAAGCGATCGTCGCCGAAGAACGGGCTCGGATTCGCCGTGCTGCACGCGACCATGCAGGCGATGACGGAAGTCAGAAGGTGCGGCGCGCCAACGCGCGAAGGTTCCACGGTGGCGCGAAGCTCACTCGCTGGCCGCCGCTAACGCAAGGCTGACCACCTCGAAATGCCCGCTGGCGCTGAGCGCTTCGGCGGCCGCGGCGAGCGTGGCGCCAGTCGTCCGCACGTCATCGATCAGCAGCGCGCGCGCGGGCGCCGATCGACCGAGCGAGCCGTACCGGTCGAGCTCTCTCATCCGCACGCGAAACGCACCGCGCACGTTGGCCGGGCGTTGAGCACGGTCGAGCCCTGCCTGCGCCGGCGTGTCTCTCACCCGAGCGAGCACGCGCGCGTCGAGCGGCACGCCCAGACCACGCGCGACCCACGCCGCGAGCAGCGCGCTCTGGTTGTATCCGCGCTCGCGCAGCTTGCGCGGATGCAATGGAAGCGGAACCACGCAGCACACGCTGCCCGCAAACGGCGTGGCCGCTTGAGCGAGCAGCTGCCCGAGCGCCGGGATCAGGTCGCTGCGCTGCGCGTACTTCACCCGCGCAATCGCGTCCGCCATCGGCCCGCCGTATTCGTAGGCGGCCGCGACGCTCATCCCTGCGCCCGGCCACAAGCCTTCCGGCGCTCGCTCGATCAGCGGGCCGCACGCATCGCAGAAGGCGCGCTCCTGCCAGACCAAATCACAGCCCGGACACCGCTCCGGCGCGAGCCAGTCGAGCCCGGCTCGCATGGCAACTCTGGCGACTTCCATGGCGGCGCATCGCAACGGCACGTACGCGGTTGCGAAAGCGCGACCGTTTTGTGGCTGTTAAAAGAAACCGGCGGCCTGGAGTCGGGGGGGTGACTCACAGGCCGCCTGATGCCGCGGCTCCGAAGGCAGGGGGGGCGCCTTCAGGGGGAGCTGCGTGCCATCAGTCCCTAGCCTTAGCGAGAGTTGTGCCAACTGCCGAACATCGCTTTTTCCGCGGTTTCGGAGCCCTGGACGCCTGCGACCGACCGAAACCCTTTCAGCTGCGCAAAGGTCATTTTTCACTCCCGAAAAAGAGGAGCGGCTGTTCCTGCTATGAAACCGCCATTCTCAAGGCGTGATTTGGGACGCAGCAAGCGCGGCCGCGCCTTTCATCGATGCAAGGAAAATTTCGAATATGAAATGAGGCATGGCGATTTCATGTTCCCGCAATCTACGGGGAACAACGGGCCAACTACCTGATTTTATATGGAAAGGACGGCGACGACTCCGAGGCATTGGGGGGGTACGCCTCCTGGGGAGTCGCCGCCGTCAGCCACCTCTTAGCAGGAACTGTGCCATTGACATCGCACTTCAACTGCTGAGGCACATATATCCCTACATTACCGCTTATAGGGCACTTTTGGGCCTCAATGCCGGCTCAATGCGAGTACGGCTCGTTCCGCAAAATCGTAAACGCCCGGTACAGCTGCTCGGCCAGAACCAGCCGCGCCAGCCGATGCGGCAGCGTCATCGGCGAAAGTGAAAGGAGCATGTCAGCACGCTTCGAGACCTCCTGCGGCAGGCCGTAGGCGCCGCCGATCAGGAACGCGACGGCCCCCGGCTCTTGCTCTACTTGAGCCACGACGCGGGCAAGCCCGTGGCTATCGAGCGCCCGCCCCCCGATCTCGAGCGCCACCACTTTGGTGCGCGCGGGAATCGCCTTCTCGAAGCGCGGGATGAGCTCTGCAGCCGGCGCGTCCTTGAGCTCGATCTCGGTGCAGGTCGAGAAGCGCTTCAGCCGACCGAGGTAGTCATCGATCTCTGCGCGCAGGCCCGCCTGCTTGACCTTCCCGACCGCGATGATCGTGATGCGCACGCGCCGGCTCGCTCAGTCAGGAAGCCGCAACGCTCAATCTTGCGACGAGCGTTCGGGCGGCGTCGG
>JAYUYY010000134.1:0-7317 GCA_043752225.1 Sandaracinaceae bacterium
GGCGCGAGCGGCAGCAGCTGCGGTGCGTCCTCGAGGTCGCCCGAGTACGTCTCGTACGCGGCGAGCGCTTCATCGATCAGCGACTTCTGCTGCATCGAGACGGTATCGATCACCGACGGCACGATGAACACGACGTTCTCGGTCTGCTGGCTCTGCTCGCTGTTGGATCCGAAGAGCAAGCCGAGGATCGGGATCTGACTCAAACCGGGCAGGCCGCTCTGGCCGTGCGCTTCGTTGGCCGAGGTCAATCCGGCGAGCGCGAGCGATTGACCGAGCTCGAGGTTCACGACCGTGCTGAGCGTCGAGACCGTGCGGCCGGGCACGCCGGTGCCATTGTCAGCGGTGAGGTCGGAGACGTCGGCGGTGATCTCGAGCTCGATGCGGCCGGTGTCCTTGTCGTAGCGCGGCTTGACGCCGATTTCGCTGCCGAAGTGGATCTGCTTAATCGAGCCGCCGAAGCCGCCGGCGACCGGAACGTTGATCTCGCCGCCACCCGAGAAGGTGGCTTGCGTGCCGTTCGCGGTGATCACCGCGGCCTTGCGCAAGACCTTGGCCCAGCCATCGGCCTGCGCGACGTCGAGGCTCGGCAGCACTTGCTCGACCACCGCGGTGGCTTCGGACATCTGTCCGGCTTGAAGGTCGAAGCTCAAGTTGAGCGCGGCGCTGCTCGCGATCTTGCCCGGCCAGCTGACGCCGATGTTGTGGTTGTAGCTCTCGGAGAGCTGCACGAAATAGAAGTCCAGACGTATGTTGTCGCGGCGCTCGACCGTGTTGGTCGCGGGCTTCACGAGCGCATTCGGATCGGTGACCTCGACGTCGTAATGCAGCTCCGAGCCGTCGAGCATGATGAAGAGCACGGTCGTGCGTCCGCCCTTCATGCCGACGACCACGAACTTGTCGTTGTCCTTGGTCAGCCGGACATCGACGATGCCCTTGACGCCTTCGGAGAAGCTGCGCACGCCTTCGCTGTCGAGCACACGCTGCTCTCCGATCGCGATCTTCATGTGCTCGTGCAGCACGTTGGGCTCGACCTCGGGCTGTGCGAGCGGCGACGACGCGCTCTCCGTCGCGCGGCGCTGGGCATGCACGGGCGCGGGCGTGGAGACGACGAGCGCGAGGGCAAAGAGCACGAGCGTCAAGACTGATTGGATAGGGAACATGGGTTTGCTCGATGAGTGGAGTGGAGAAGACATCTGCGATTCACTTGGCCGTTTTGAGCTGGTCGATCTCACGACTCGCTTCGGCTTGTGGCTGAGCTTGTTTTTGAAAAAGCGCGCGCGTCGCGAAGCGCTGACGGCGCTCGGGCTCGTGCAGATCGCTCGAGGTGGTCTCGGGCAAGTCCTTCAGCACCATGATGTCCTCGGGGTTGCGCAGCACGACGTCGAGCTGGCCTTCGCCCATCGCGTGGGTCACGAGCTGCGCTTGCTCCGGCATCAAGCTGACGGTGATCGCGCGGCCGCTGCTGCTGACCTTCTCGGCGCCGCCGACATCCGTGCCGACCGCGAGCACCAGCACGTTCTGAAGCAGTGTCATCGTCGAAGTCGAAGCGCCCTCGATCAGGCGCTCGCCCGGCGAGTACAAGACGTCGACGCGATCACCGGGGCGCAGCAAGCCGGCGAACGGCGCACTTTTTTTCGCGAAGAACGCGAACGCGCGCATGCCGGGTTGGATCAAGCCGGAGAGATCGCGGCGCTCGGCCTGCGTGGTCGAGAGGTCAGACCACAGCACCGATTCGTTCGCGTGCACGCTCAAGCTGAGCTGCGCGCCGATCACCGCGTCGAGCTCGCTCAAGCGGATGTGGCGTTGCTCGATGTACGCCTGCGGCAGCTGACGCACGCCGAGCGAATCTTTATCGAGCTTCTCGCCGAGCTTGAGATCGCGCGTTGCGATCAGCACGGCGACCTTCTCGCCGCCCGAGGTCTCGGCTTCGAACCGCTTCATGTAGGCGAAGAGGCAGGCGCCGCCGAGCGCCGCGGTGATGAATGCGATGGTGATTGCTTTGCGGTCCAATTTCTTATCTCCAGTAATCAGTCGGGGCGGGTCGAGAGTGTTGCGAGCGCGTGGCCTTCGTCGTCGACACCGAATGCGACGGTGACCATTTGGCCGTCCTTGCGCGCGACCAACATGCTCGCCGCGCTATTGCTCGACTCGAGCAGCGTGTAGCCGCGCTCTTGCAGCATCGAGCGATAGAACTGGGCGAGCTTTTGGCTCGAGCTGGCGTGCTCGCTCGCGCTCGGCTTCTGAGCCTCTTGACCATAAATGGTCAGAAGCACGTTGCGGCCGATTTGCTCGGACGAGAGCAAGCGCCGCGATCGCGGCGGGCGCGGCAAGCCTTCCGGATCGCGACCGGGTGCGTCGCCCTTCGTGGGGAACATCGCGCGCAGCGGCAGCGGGCCTTCGGTCCAGAGCGCGACGAACACGCTGCGGCGTTCGCCGCGCGAGACGCGCACGTAGCGCATGTGCCCGACGTCGGCGGCGTCGCCGGTCGCGAGGAAGCTGCGCACGCCATCGACCAGCTCGCTGGGCTCGACGCGCGTTCCATCGGCCGCTTCCATGCACACGACGAAGCCCGCATCAGCGGTCTCGGAGCGCAGCACTCCGTCGAGGATGCCGTGCTCCTTCTTGAGCTCTTTCACGCCGGACAGTCCGGACAGTGTCCGTCCGGAAAGGCCCGCCGCTTCTGCCCAGCTGGCGCCGATTTGGCCGTTCTTCGCCACGCACTTCGCCTGGAAAACGTCGAGGATTTCCGTCACCGACGCATCGACTGCCGCGTGGCTGACGAAGAACGACGCTCCGTTGAGCTTCACCTCGACCGGCGTGGTCTGATTCGGCGCGCCCGCGTAGCGCATCATGTGATCGCCGAGGCCGAAAAGAGCCTTTTCGCCTGCGGCTTTCGCGCGCTGCACGCACCAGATCGAGCAGATGGCGCTGGCGATCGTCAGCAGCGCGATGACACGTGCGATGGCGCGCGTGCGGTTTGAGATTCTTGAAGGCGAGCCGGACATGCAGTGGGTGTTTGCACCCCGCGTGCCAGCGCTTTCGACGGACAGTGCGCGCTACAGACTGCAGCTCCTTACAAGCTGCAATCCTGCGGCACGTCTTCGTGTCGCGGGTCGGGGCAGTCCATCGCGAAGTCGAGCGCATCGCCGAGCTGCTCGCAGATCGTCGAGCGCAGCAGATCCTCGACGGTCATCGGTTCTTCGTTGCACATGATGTAGTAGCTGTAGCTCGCCTCGAACACGCCTCCGCCGAACGCCGCGGGACGGTTCACTTCGCGTGACGCGTGCGCCGTGGTCGAAGAGCCGAGCAGCGATCCGAAGAGAAAGCCGACGATCGGGATGTCGGACAGGCCATCGAGGAAGCTCCCGGTGTCGATGTCGTCGCTCGCGCTACCTGCGCACTCGTAGTTGGTGTCGTCGCCGCGGCACGCGTTGTTCGAGGTCACCCACGCTGCGCGGCGCGCTTCGACGCCGGCTTCGAGCGTCGCGTCGAGCGTGCCCAAGCGATAGAAGAGCCCGAGCCAGCACAACGCCATGAACGGCAAGATCATCGCCGCTTCGAGCGAGGCCGTGCCGCGTTCGTCGAGCCGCAGGCGAGCTCCGGCGCGCAAGCGCTGTGAAGAACCCATCAGTGCACCATCACGCTTTCTGCGAGCGCGCGCAGTTGATCGAGGAAGTCCGCCGGGCAGCTGTCATCGGCCGCGCTGCACGCGTCCATCACGTCGACGGAGGGCGCTTCGAAGCCACAGCCCTGCGCATCGCCGCCGACTTCGCGCTCTTCCTCTTCGTCGTCGACCGGTAAGCGGAACCGGCGTAAGCGCGCGCGCCACGACATGCTCCACATCCACTCTTCGGGAGCGGTGCTGTACCGGTTGCGACCTTCGTCCCACGTGGTGTCGAAGTAGTACTCGGCTTGCGCGACGAACACGTGGCTCGCGAGGCTCCCAGCCTCGCTGAACAAGGACTCGGCGCCGCGCGCTTGACCGCGCCTGCGGAACGGCACGCGCTCGACGACCTCTCGCGCAGCATCGCGGTGCGTTCCGCCGAGCACGACCGCACGCAGTTGGAAGGTCTCGTCGCCGAGCTCGTGGCCGCGCTCCATCGCGTGATGGATCATCGAGCCTTGGCCGCAGCTGTTCGGGTCGCCTGCGGGCTGCTCGGTCTCGGTGTCGTCTTCCGGCAGCTCGAGCTCGGAGAGATCCTCGATCGTTGCGGTGCAGCCGTGCAGGAAGTTCGCCGCGGCCCACGCGCCGACGAAGTACGGACGCTCCTCGGGCACGTACGGCGGCGTGAGCCAAGTCGGCGGCCACGGCACGTCGGCATCGACATCGTCCGGGCGCGCCGGCTCGTAGTTTTCGGTGTGCTCGCTCCAGCGCGGATCATCGAAGCGCCTGCGCCACTCACGCAGCGGCAGGCCTTCGGTGCCCTCGCCGGCTTCGCTCACCCACGCATCGGTGTCGGGCTGCAGGTGCGGCTGCGAGCACAAGCTGTCGCCTGGACCGTAGACGCCAGTGGGATCCCAATGGGCGCCGGAGCTCCAGCCGGTATGGATCGCGCCTCCTTCGCCGCACGGCGGCTGCGTGCTCTTGTCGACCAAACGATCTTGGTGCTGCGGCACCTCGCTGCTCAGCTCGATCGTGTAGAGAAGGTCTTCGTCCTCGGGGATCACCAGGTCTTCGTTCGGACCTTCGGCGAGCAGCGGCACCGGAACCAGGTTGATGCGCCAGTTGAATTCGCGGCGCTGATAAGTCCAGGTCGTGATGTCGTCGATCGCGCGGCACGCGCTCGGCGCGGCGGTCGACTTCTCGATGAACGGCGCGCACGCCTCGCCCGGCTCGGTGGCGCAAGGCTCGCACGCGTGCTCCTGCTGATCGCGCGGCGAGGTGTAGACGCAGCTGGTGTTGGGCTCTCCGTCCGCGCCCGGACGTGCGCGCGCTTCTTCGATCGAGGCTTGCTCGCACAGATCCTCGCGCTGCGCCTCCGTCATCTCGGTTGCGGTATCGGTGCAGGCGCGCACGGCCGAGCTCTCGGGAAAGCCGCGCTCGAACGCTTGATCGGTCGGGATCTCGGGCAGCTCCGCGGGGATCTCGAGCTGACCGCCGCTTGCGCCCGACTCGGGGTTGCAGAACAAGCCTGAGAACTGTTCCGCCAGCGCGCCGATGCCGCCGCTGATCACGTCGGTCACGATGTTGTCGCCGACGACCGCCGTGAACGGCCACATGATCATCGTGCCGGCGTACTCGCCCGCCTTGCCGCACAGCTCCGGCCACTGGCCGTCTTCGACCGGCAATGGATAGTGCCCCGGGATCGCAAAGCCGACCGTCGCGGGCGGGCTGTAGTGCGAGGCTACGGTGTCGACGACGCGCGCTTCAGCAGCGAGCGGCATGCCGTACTTAAGGCCGAGCTCGAAGACGTGCAGGCCGCGCAGGATCGGCGTCGTGACCGTACGCAGCTGCTCGAACGCGTTTTGCGCTTGAGTTGCGGCCGACGTCGCAGGCGGCACGACCGCCAAGCTCGCGCCCGCGGTCCAAAAGGCGAGCGCGGCGCCGATCGCGGCCACCGCGATCATCAGCGCTTGAAACAGTCGCACCATCACCAGCAGCGCGACGATCGCCGCCATCACTTGGTTGATGAGCGCGATCATGTTCATGCCGCGCGCATGCATGATCGCAGCCGAGAGCGCTGCGGCATCGGCTGCGTCTTGCATGCGCTCACGCAGCACGATCTGCTCGCCGAGGCCGACCACGAAGTAGAGCAAGCCGATCATCAGCATCGCCATCGGGATGCCCATGATGATGATCGCGCCCGAGCTATCTCGGACGAGCGAAGTCTCGCGCGCGGGCTTCTGGAGTGAGAGCAGCATGGCTCAGCTCTCGCCTTCCCCGCCGGCGGCGGTGCGCGGGTAATATTGCGCGGATTGCACGGGCAGCGTCGCCTCGGCTTCGATCAGCATGTAGCGCGCACCCGGACGCAGCAGCAGCAGCGATTGAATGATCGGCGACTCGACTTGATCGAGCGCTTCACCCCTGTCACCGAACGCGTCGACGCGATCCTGGCGGCGCTCGAGGCTGTCGAGCGCGCCGGTCACGCGGCGTTGCCACGCGTCGAGCTGATCGATTCGGCTCGGCGGCGCTTGTGTCAGGTGGCGCATGCGCCAGAGCGTCGCCGGATCGAGGATAGAGATACCGCTGAACAGCGCGAGCCCCGAGTCGCAAAGCAAGAGCGAAGCGAATGGCACGTTGCACTTGAACATGTACGTGACGCGCACCGTGACCTCGTCGCCGTGCGCGTACGGCTCGGTGCGAAACTCTTCGGAGCCGGGTGAGGTCGGAAAGGTCACCGCGACCGCGCCGAGGTTGTAAAGAAAGGCGCCGACCAAGCGCAGCGGCCCGGTGTCGCCGAACGCGTCGCGCACGTTCTGTTGATCGTTGCCGACAAAGACGCCGAGCCCGTCCGAGATCGCGTCGGGTGAGATCGCGAGCAGCGGAAAGTACGCGGCGGTGCGGATCTGCGAGATGCGCGAGCGACTGCGATCGAGCACCTGGAGCATCGACTCGAGCGAGTCTTGCAGCGAGCTGCCTGCGGAATTGGTGGCGCTGCTCAAGCCGCCGGCGTCGTGCGCGACATCGTCGTTCTCCTCGTCGAGCTCGAGCTCGCCAGCGGGCAGGCCTTCGTAGACATTCTCGGGCGTGCCGGGCACGTCGGCCGACTCTTCGATCACGACGACCGCTGCACGCGCACCGACTACGGCCGCGTGACGCACCAACAGCTTACCGACCGCGCCCAAGCTGAACTGACACATGCCGAGAAACCCGAGCATCACGGGCATCAGCGCGATCAGAAACTCCATCATCACGACGCCGCTTTGTGTGTGGCGGGGCTTGCTCACGGCACCAGCCCTCCAAACAACACGCGGTTGCCAATCGTGAACAAGCTGCCGGCGAAGATCGCAAGGCCGATGCGCATCGAGGTCAGCTCGTGCTCTGCCGGTGCTTTCGCGCGCGCCTTTTCGGAGACGAAGCCGAGCAGCACGCGCCCGACATTGCCGAGCACCGCGAGCAGCTGCCCGCGAAACGCCATCACGAAAAGGCCCCAAGCGAGCGCGGAGGAGAGCGAGAGCAGCTGAATCTCGAGGCCCATGCCCGGGCCCGCGAGCGCGCCGAGCGCGGCGAAGAGCTTCACGTCACCGCCGCCCATCGCGCCGAGGCGATGAAACAGAAACGGCGTGGCGCCGCAGATCAGCATGCCGAGCAGCGACAGAATCAAGCCCGAGGCACCCGATGCGATCGTGTGGATCGCGATCGCTGCGACCAGCACG
>JAYUYY010000135.1:0-2828 GCA_043752225.1 Sandaracinaceae bacterium
TCTTCCAGAAGAAGCTCTGCGCCAACATGTCGACCTCGACCAGGTCGCGGATCTGCGAGAAGTCCTGTGCGCCGAGCAGCGGGGCTTCTTCGCTCAAGAACTGTGGGTTGTCCGGACGCGGTCCGTAGAGCGTCGCAGTCGAGAGCACGACCAGCTTGGTCACGCGATACAGCGACATGTAATCGAGCAGCTTTTGGAAGCCGAGCACGTTCCATTCGTGGTGCGTGCGGTCGCTCTCACGCGGGTCGTGCATCACGCCGAGGTGCACGACCGCGCGGATATCGCCGGCGCGGAAGATGTCGCGCGTCTTGCGCCGCCGCAGATCCATCTGGTGGTGCACGATGTCTTCGGGCCGGCCATCGAACTTGCGGCGATCGATCCCGATCACCGGGCCTTGGCGGTGCAAGCGGCGCGCGAGCAAGCGGCCCATGCGGCCGCAGATGCCGGTGATCACGACGCCTTCCGGCAGCACGACGGCTTCGCGCTCGGCGGCATGTGCGAGTCCGGCGAGCGCGTCGGAGACCGCGGAGCTCGCGTCTTCGTCGAGCTCGGAACGGCGTGCATGGCGCGGCGGCGGGAACATCTCGGCGCGTTCGACCGATGGTGCGAGAGGCGGCTCGATCGGCAACACAATCCTGCGCGCGCGCGCACCGGGACGCGCGCCTTCGCGTGCGGGCTCTTGCCGCTCTTCGACGCGACCGTTCACGCTCGGCGGTACGTTGCCGGCTCCTTGTGCGCGCGCGGTTGGGCGACGTACGCGAGCTGCCGGTCGAATCGGTTTCGGTTCGTTCATGGTTGCGGTGTTGAAGGAGACGCTGACGTCTGAGGTTCAGTGGGCTTGGGATCGGTGACGAGCTGGATCTCGCTCTCGAACACCTCACCACCCGCGAGCACGAGCAGGTTGCGCGCGCGCAGCGGCTCCGCAAGCGCAGCATCCATATACTCGAAATCCGCGATGACCGTGTCAGCGCGCGTTTCGAACGAGCGCACGCGCACTGCATGCCACTGCACGCTCGTAAACGCATGCTCGAAGTAGCTGCGAATCGCAGCGCGCCCCTCGTGCCGCGCGGGCTGCTGGTCTTCGGTCGCGGAAAACGGCTCTACGAGCGAGCCCTCGGTGGAAAATAAATCAGCGAGTGCTTCGGCATCCCCGCGTTCGAAGTGCGCCATGTAGCGCGCCGCGATGCGCGTCGGGCTCTCGAGCTGCTGCGCCGTCGCGCTCGCACCCGCGGCGCGGTACACGAAGCGCGCATCAAGGCCGCGACACCACGGCGATTGCCGAGTCACGATCACGAGCCCATCGAGCGAAACCTCGAGCTCGCCCAAGACGGGCTTGCGCTCTTCCATACCGCACGGTTGATCAGCCGGCTGCGTGATCCAAGCCTCGGGAACGAAGCGATAGCCGGCCGCGAGCGGCTCGGCCTTCCATACCGAGGTCGACCAACAGCCGGTCGTCGCGAGCGCGGTGTCGAACGTCAGCACGAGGCCGCCATCCGTCGTGGTCCTGAGCTCGACCGAGCGCTCGAAGCCGAGCGCCGCGAGGTCGACTTCGCCATCGCTGCACGACGTATCCAGCCACACGTAGCGGCGCGGCGCGGCTGCGTGTGTTTGCGAAGGATGGCCGACGCCGGCGCGTTGCGAGCTCGAGGTGCACGCGAACAAAGCGAGTAGCCCGATCAGCGTGGTGCTCCAGACACGCATGCGATGGCCTACCAGAAGATCCCCTTACGGTCCTTCAAGCCGCGATTGACCATGCTCTGCACGGTCGCCTGCACGACCCACACCTTCTCGTCGATCACCGAGTCTTCGTCGTCGGGATCGCCGGAGAAGAACAACGGCTCGCCGAAGTAGATTCGGTACTTCACCGGCAACGGCATCGCCATACCGAAAAACAGCTGCGGGATGATCGGGATTGCCGGTATGCCGAACATCTTTGCAAAGCCCTTCAGGTCACCGATCGACGGGTACTGCTCTTCGGAGCCGATCACCGCGACCGGCACGATCGGCGCGTGCGACTCGAGCGCGAGCCGCATGAAGCCGGGACCGAACGGCGCGAGCTTGTAGCGCTCGTGGAAGGTCTTGCTGATGCCTTTGATTCCCTCCGGAAACACGAGCAGCGCTTCGTCCGCCTCGAGCAAGCGCTTGGCGTTCTCGGGTGTGCCGAGCACTTGGCCGACGCGCGAAAACCAAATCGAGAAGAACGGCAGCGTGCTGATGAAGCGCTCGACCATGCTGCGCACCAAGCGCGGGGGCTTGGCGTCGAGCAGCATGGTCAGCGCGATCACGATGCCGTCGAGCGGGATTTGGCCCGCGTGGTTCGACACCAGCAGCATGCGGCCCTGCGGCACGTTCTCGATCCCATGCACCTCGGTGCGAAAGTAATAGCGGTGCAGGAACGAGAGCAGTGACGCCGACATGCGCAGCGTGTCCGCGTCGACGCCGAATGGATCGATGCCGACTTCGTTCTTGTCGATCATCAGCGCACGGCTGATCGCCTCGTCGATGTCTTGGCCGAGCGCGCGGCTCGCGACGCCAGTCACGCGATCGGTGACCTGCTTGAACGCGGTGCGCAGTCGGCTGTCGCGCAACGCGAGTCCGCGTGGGCTGAGCGTAGCGGTGAGAACAGCTCGACGATCGGGCATCGCGACACTCTGAAGAACGGTGGTTGCAGCGTCAACGGTTGAAAAGTTGACCCTGATGCGCGGGACATGCTGGTTGTTGAGGGATGCAGCGCGAATCGAACACGCCCGCCAGCGCGCGCTGGCTCCTCACGTGCGGCCTGCTTGGCAGCCTCACGACCTTCTCGGCTCTGGCTCGAGCAGACCACA
>JAYUYY010000136.1:0-2822 GCA_043752225.1 Sandaracinaceae bacterium
CAGCTCGACTGCATGGCCGCGCCGTTCGCGGCCGCGCTCACCTGCCCGACCGGCATGACCTGCGCCGCCAAGGGCGTTTCGCAGTACTGCTACGACGACGGCGTGTAGCGCGCGCTCGTGATCAGCAGCGCTACTTGCTGTTCAGCGTGAGCCGCGTGCCCGCGGTGCGCACCAGCTGGCCTTCATAGTCATCGCCGACGCATGCGCGCAGCACCTCTTCCGGCACACGTCGCGCTCCGTGCTCGAGATGCACGCACGCGAGCCGGATCTGCGCTTGGGTCACGACCACGTCGGGCTTGCTCTCCAAGGTGAGCGTGGAGTCGAAGCGAATCGCCGTGCGCGCCGCCGCGCCGATCACCGTCTCGACGAGCACGATGTCATCGAAGCGGCACGGCTGGATGTAGCGGATCGCGGCGTCGACCAACGGCAGGCCCAGGCGCGTCACCGCTTCCCAACCTTTGTACTCGAGCCCGCCTTCGCGCAGCAGCTCGACCCGCGCTTGCTCGAGCCAACGAAAGTACGTCGAGTGATGCACGACCTGCGCTTGGTCGGTATCCACGTAACCGACCCGCACCCGATAGATTGAGGTTCTCATAGTGAGAAGCGCGGATTCTCGCGCGCGAGGACCCGCGCGCTCAATCAGCCGCGAGCCTCAAGACACCTGCATTTGACGGCGCTTCTCGACCAAGTCGATCAAGTCGCGAATGGTCGTAAGCCCGACCAGTTGGTCGTCCGGAAGCTGCACGCCGAGCTGCTTCTCCATCTCGCCGACGAGCTCGAGGATGCCGAGCGAGTCGATACCGAGCGTGCTGATCTCCGTGAGCTCGCTGAGCCCCTTGATGTCGCGCTCGGCGATCTCCGTGGCGGTCCGCTCGAACAATCCGATCAACTCGATTCGCGTCATTCTGTTGTCTCCTGCGCGCTGTGCTGCATGCCGTCGTTCGCGGCTTGATGCGTGCTCTCCGCAAACTGACCGCTCGTCCACAGCGCCTTGGTCTTACGGCGTTGTGGTTTACCACTCGAAGTCTTGGGCAACGTGCTGAGCGCCAAGAGCTCGACCTTGAAAGGCTGCAAGCCGAGCTCTTCCATCACGCGCCGCGGGATCTCTTCGCGCAGCGCTTTGGCCTGCATGCGCGAGGTCTCGGCGAGGATGACGAGCTTCTCTTCGCCATCATCCTGCACGCTGAACGCGACGATGTTGTCGCGGCGCGCGCCTTCGATCTGCCCAACGCACCACTCGATGTCCTGCGGGTAGAAGTTGCGCCCGCGGATGATGATGACGTCTTTGAGCCGGCCGCAGATGTAGATCTCGCCGTTCGCGAGGTAACCGAGGTCGCCGGTGTAGAGCCAGCCGTCGCGGAAGCCTTCGGCGCTCGCTTCGGCGTTCTTATAATAGCCGTCGCACACGCTCGGGCCGCGCACGATGATCTGACCGACTTGGCGCTCCTCGAGCACCTTGCCGGCGTCGTCGACGATCCGGACTTCGTGGTCCTCGAACGTGCGGCCGCACGACACGATCTCGGAAGCTGCTTCATCCGCCGTGGCGGGCTTTGCATGACCGGCTTGCAGCGACTCCGCGACCACGCGGTCGGCGTGCAGCGGCTGACCCAAGCGCGTGAAGCTGATCGCCAGCGTCGCTTCGGCCATGCCGTACGACGGCAGCAAGAACTCGCCGCGAAAGCCGGTCGGCGCGAGCTTGTCCGCGAATGCGCGCAGCGTCGCGGCTTGAATCGGCTCGGCGCCGCAACCTGCGACGCGCAAGCACGAGAGGTCGAGCGACTCGAGGTCGCGCGGCTTCAAGCGCTTAGTCGCAAGCGCATAGCCAAAATTAGGCGCGTAGGTGAGCGTCGCGCGATGGCGGTGCGCGGTCTCGAGCCATACGAGCGGCCGGCGCGCAAAGCTCGACGTCGGCAAGAACACCACCGGGATGTCGGTGAAGAGCGGTCCCATCACGAACCCGATCAGGCCCATGTCGTGGAACAGCGGCAGCCAGCTCACGCCCTTGTCGCCGGCTTCGCTGTTGGCTTGCAGACCTTCGTACATGAAGGCCCTGCAATTCGCGGCGAGGTTCTGATGGCGAACGACGACGCCTTTGGGCAACGAGGTCGAGCCCGAGGTGAACTGCAAGAACGCGATGTCATCGGGCATCACGTCGACTGAAGGCAGCGCGCCCGCACCGACGCTGCCCGCGCTCGCGAGCTGCTCCATGTCGATCAGCTGCTTGACGCTCTCGCAACGCGGCAGCGCATCGCGCACGTGCTCTTGCATCGCGCGCGTGGTCACGATCGCAGCCGAGCCTGCGGCGTTGGTGATGTGCGAGACCGTATCGACGTAACCGTCCGAGGCTTTGAAGCCGACGCGCGGATAGATCGGAACCGGCACCACGCCCGCGAGCACCGCGCCGAGCAAGCTCAAGACGAAGTCGTGGCTCTCGGCGACGATCAAGCTGACGCGATCGCCTTTCTTCAAGCCGAGATGGCGCAAGCCATAGCTGCGCGTGAGCGCTTCGCGATGCAGCTCGTGAAAGCTGTAGAAGCGCTCGTTGCCGGACGTATCGACGAACGTGAAGCCACGTTCGTGCGTGTTCGCGAGGGCCTCGACTGCAGCTGCCAGGGTGGGAGCTACGCGTCTGGCCGTGCGATCCGGCCAAGCGGCCGAGGTTCTGCGCACGTCCGTCATGGAGTGCGCCCCTTTTGTCCGGTTGGCTGTGCGCTGTCAAGCTTACGGAGCGCTTGCGCTTGGCTCGTTTGAAACCGGCCAAACGGCCGGAGCAACAGGCAAAAACCGCTTATGTGCGCGGCGCCGCGTGCGCTTGAGCGCGC
>JAYUYY010000137.1:0-7283 GCA_043752225.1 Sandaracinaceae bacterium
TCGAGCCGCAAGATCGAGAAGATCGCGCGCCGCATGCTGATGATCGACGCGGGCAAGGTCGCGATGCCTGCCTTCGAGATGCCGAGCGATGCGCACCACGACGTGCTCGAGGTCGAGCGCGGCGCGTCGGACGAAGACGTGCGCCGCGCGTACAAGCGCTGCCGCGAGATCTACTCGCACGACTCGCTGTGTTGCTACGGCCTGCTCGAGTCGCACGAGATCGAGCAGCTGCGCGCGCGCGTGGACGAAGCGTTCGACGTGCTGCTCGATCCGGCGCGGCGCAGGCCGTACGAGCTCTCGGTCTTTCCCGAGCCGATGCCGGAAGCGCCGAAGCCGCGGCTGCCCGAAGACGATGAGCCCGCGCGACCTGCGCCCGAGCTCACGCCCGACACGCAGTTTACCGGCGCGTTGCTCAAACAGGTGCGCGAGTCGCAGCGCTTGGCGCTGCTCGACATCAGCCAGCGCACCAAGATCTCGGCGACGTACCTGCGCGCGATCGAAGACGACGACTTCGCGCGCTTGCCGGCGCTCGTCTACACGACCGGCTTCGTCAAAGAGCTGGCGCGCGTGCTCAAGCTCGATGCGCAGCAGGTGAGCCGAACGTACGTCTCGCGCTTTCGGCGCTACTTGGAAGAGAAGGAACGCGCGTTCGCGCGCAAGACATGAGCGCGGGGCTGACTCGCGGTGCGCAGAGGCACCCGCTCGTGCTGGCATCGGCGTCGCCGCGGCGGCGCGATATCTTGCAGCAGCTCGGCTTGCAGTTCCGCGTGATCGAGAGCGCGGTCGACGAGCCGCCGCATCGCGACGAGACGCCCGAGGCGTACGCGCTGACGCTCGCGGGTTGGAAGGCGCAAGCCGTCGCCGACAAGCTCGCGCAAGAGCCTGAGCACGCCGGCGCATTCGTGCTCGGCGCCGACACGATCGTGGTCGTCGATGGGCTCGTGCTGGGCAAGCCGCGCGATGATGCGAACGCGTGCGAGATGATCTCGCAGCTGGCCGGACGCTGGCACGAGGTGATTACCGCGGTCGCGTTGCGGCGCGTGCCGATTGCGGGCGCAGCGGAGCTCGAGCGCGAGATCGCGATTCATACCCGCGTGGCGTTTCGCGCGCTCTCGCCAGAAGACGTGCGCAGCTACGTCGCGACCGGTGAAGGCCGCGACAAGGCGGGCTCGTATGCGATCCAGGGCGTCGGCACCGGCATCGTGCGCGCGATCGACGGGTCGCACTCGAACGTGATCGGTTTGCCGGCGAGCGAGACGCTCGATCTCTTGCAGCAAGCTGGCGCGCTCGAGAGCTGGCCGTGAGCGATCCGATCGATTGGCCCGCGCGCGTGCAACGCGGTCTGCGCGAGACGCGCGAACGGATCGAACGCGCATGCAAGCGCGCCGGGCGCGACGTCATGGGCGTTCGGCTGCTCGCGGTGTCGAAGAAGCATCCGGCCGAGGCGATCGCAGAAGCGTATGCGTGTGGCCAGCGCGACTTCGGCGAGAACTACATGCAGGAGCTCGCTGCCAAGGCGGATGCGCTCGGCAAGCTGGTCGATGTTCGCTTCCGGCTGATCGGCCATCTGCAGAAGAACAAAGCCAAAGACGCCGCGCGGATCGGTTGCGCCGTCGACACGCTGGATTCGATCGAGCTCGCGGACACGCTCGCGCGGCGTGCTGTGCTCTTGCGGCGCCGCATGGACGTAATGATCGAGGTCAACGTGGACGGTGAGCCGCAGAAGGCAGGCGTATTGCCCGCGGACGTCGAACGCGTCGCGGAGCACGTGCGCAGCTGCAGCGCGCTCTCGCTCGCCGGCCTTTTGTGCATCCCGCGCGCCGACGACGACCTCGATCGCATGCGCCCGGCGTTCGCAGCGCTGCGCGAGCTTGGCGCGCGGATCGGTACGCGCGAGCTCTCGATGGGCATGAGCGACGACCTCGAGGTCGCGATCGAAGAAGGCTCGACGATGGTGCGCGTCGGCACCGCGATCTTCGGCCCGCGGAATAACTAGCGCTGCCCGGCGAGGTTGCGCGCGGCTTCTTCGCCGAGTTGTGCGCCGCGCGTGGTCGCCGCGAGCACGGCTTGCGCGAGGGTCTCGCGCAGCCCGAGCTTCTCGAGCTGCTCGATGCCAGCTTGAGTCGTGCCGTTGGGGCTCGTGACGTTGCGGCGCAGCGTGACCGGCGAGTCGCTGCTCTCGTGCAGCAGCTTGCCTGCACCGTAGACCGTTTGCGCGGCGAGCGCGGCCGAGACGTCGCCGGGCAAGCCGGCGCGAATGCCGGCTTCGGCGAGCGCCTCGACCAGCAAGAACACGTACGCGGGGCCAGAGCCGCTCAGCGCGGTGACCGCGTTCATCAAGCTCTCCTCGACGCGCTGCACGATGCCGACGCTGCGAAAGATCGTCTCGGCGATCACGAGGTCTTCTTCGGTCGCGTGCTTGCCCGCGGCGATCGCTGTGGCGCCCGCACCGACCAACGCGGGCGTGTTGGGCATCGCGCGTACGACGCGCGCACCGCTGCCGAGCCAGGCTTCGATCGCGGCGAGCGGCACGCCTGCGGCGATGGAGATCACCAGCGGTGAATGCGAGAGCTCGGTCGCGAGCTCGGGCAGCACCGTCGGGAAGGCTTGAGGCTTCACGCTTAGCACGACGACCTCGGCGACACGCACTGCCTCGCCGTTGCTGCTCGCGGCGAAGAAGCCGTGGCGCTTGGCGAGCTCGGCGAGCGCGTCGGCGCGCGGGTCGCTGGCGCGCAGCTGCCGCGCAGCGCACGTGCCGCTCGCGACCAAACCTTGGATGAGCGCGGCGGCCATGTTGCCCGCGCCGACGAACGCGATGCGCTGAGTGAGGCTCATTTGCGCACCGTACTTCGATTTTCAGGGAGAACGTTCGCCGTTCTCCCTCCCGCGGGAGTGAATCCCGCGGGTCCCTCCCTCTCACGAGGTTCGCTGCGCTCACTTCGCCTTGGACGCTCAGGCTATGCTGCTGCGCACGATGTCGCGTGCAGACCGGTTTTTGCGGGAAGCGATCGAAGGCTTTCACCGCGGTGAGCACGCAGCGCGGCTTTCGCGCATGCGTGAGCCTGAAGTCGATCGCGAGCCCGGTTCCGTCGAGCTGGGCTATCGGCTCGTGTCGAGCGAAGGCGCGGAGGCGCTGGCCGAGGTGCGTGAGCGCGGTGAGCTCCCAGCGCATGAGGTCGAATGGCTCGGCAAACAAGTGGCGCACGTGCGTTACGCGGTCGCGTCGCAGCGCGCCGAACGTGCGGCTCGCGAGCGACTCCACGAAGCGACCACCGAAGGGGGGGGGCTGCTCGTGCTCGGCGAGGAGCTCGCGCGCATCGCGTTCTCCGAGGATGAACGCCATCGCACCGAATCGGCGCGCTCGCTCGGCCGCGTGCTCATGCCGCTCGCGCTGCCGCGCACGGCGGCGCACGCGCGGATCGAGTCTGCCCGCTACGTCGAGCAGTCGCGCGAGACCGCTGCCGACGCAGCCCGCGATCCCAACGCGCCGAAAAACGTGCAGAGCGCAAAGCCCAGCTCAGGTCTGCTGATCGTCTCGGCGTTCGATCCCGACGTGCTCTCACCTGCGCTGCGCGATTTGCCCGCGCCGAGTTGGCTGTCGCACGCGCACGCGTTTCTAGAAGGCACTGAGTCCGCGGCGGAAGACGCCGTGCGCTTTCTGACCCGCCACAAGCACCGCGGCGGTCCGGTCTCGTGGCACACGCTGCTCGCGGGCATGCGCGCGGCCGAGCTCGACTCGGAAATCGGTCGCAAGCAGCGCTGGTCGCGCGCCGCGGCTTGGCTGCGCGGCCTCGGCTTCGAGGAGGATTTGCACGCGCGGCTGCGCGCGGAGGTCGATCACAGCGCGCAGCACCCGTTCGTTCAGCTCGCGCTGCTCGATGTGCCGCGCGACGTGCGCGTCGCGCAAGCGCCGCGCGACTTCGGGGCGGCGAGCGACTTGTGCGCGGCCGATGGCGTGGGCCGCGCGCTCGCGCTGGCGCTGACGCACGCTGCCCTGCCGAGTGAGCTGCGCTGGCCGATCCACGCGAGCACGAGCGGCGTGCTCGGTATGCTCGCGATGCTGGTGTGGAGCGATCGCGATCATCTGTCGCGGATCGAAGGGCTCAGTGAGACCCAGACCGAGCGCGTCGCGCGCTTGTGCGGCACGCTCGCGCTGCTCTGGACGCGGCTGTGCGTGAGCGTCGCGTTGCTGTCTTCGCGCGATGGGGATCGCCCCGAGTCGAGGCTCGAGGTGTTCTCGGGCGCGATCGCACGTGCGCTATGCACCGACGCCGCGCCGGGCCTCGCCGGCGTGCTGGTCTTCGATCGCATCGCCGCGCGCGACCGCGCGCTCGAGGCATTGACCGGGCTCGCCTCGTCGGTTGCGCTGCGCGAACGCTGGAACCCGGACTGGTTTCGCAATCCGCGCACCGCCGACGGCCTGCGCGCCCTGGCGGGGCGCGGCAACATGGTCGGGCCCGAGGGCGTGCTCAGCGAGCTCTGGCAAGCCGCGGGCCGCCCGGTCGATCCGGCCCACAGCCCGCTCGGCGCGCAGGCGATTGCGCGCGCGATCGAGCTGGTCTCCTAACGCCTGGCTTGACGATGGGTGGAGCGCCCTACCAGAGTGTTTGCATGCGCTCAGAGCTGATGAGCCGCCGCGAGCGGTACCGGAAGCAAATCGGGCACGGCGTCGCGGTGCTGCCCGCTGCCAACGTGTTCATCCGCAACAACGATGTCGAGCACGAGTACCGACAGGACAGCGACTTCTATTACCTGACCGGCTTCGACGAGCCGGAGAGCGTGCTGGTCCTGAGCACCGAGCATCCCGAGCATCGCGCGGTGCTGTTCCTGCGCCGCCGCGACAAGGATCGCGAGACCTGGGATGGGCCGCGGCTCGGCGTCGAACGCGCGCCCGAAACTCTCGGCGTCGATGCGGCGTTTCCGATCGACGAGCTCGAGCAGCGCTTACCGGACTACCTCTCGGACGTGCGCCGGCTTCACTACCGGCTCGGCGCCAACCCCGAGTTCGACAAGATTGTGCTCAAGGCGATCGAAAGCGTGCGCAGGCGTTCGCGCTCTGGCGTGACCGCGCCGAGCGAGATCGTAGACGTCGCGCGCGACGTGCACGAGATGCGCTTGCACAAGACGCCGGCCGAGCTCGACGCGATGTCGCGCGCGTGTGCGATCACGCGCGAAGCGCACCTGCAGGCGATGCACGTCGCTCGACCGGGGCGCTTCGAATACGAGGTCGAGGCCGAGATCCTGCGCGTGTACCGCGCGCACGGCGCCGAGCGTCCGGCGTACGGCAGCATCGTCGGCTCGGGTCCGAACGCGACCATCCTGCACTACCGCAAGAACGACCGACGGCTCGAGGCGGGCGACCTGTTGCTGATCGATGCCGGCGCCGAGCACGGCTACTACGCCAGCGACGTCACGCGCACGTTCCCGGTGAGCGGACAGTTCAGCCCGGCGCAGCGCGCGATCTACGACGTGGTGTTGGCCTCGCAGCTGGCGGCGATCGAGACCGTGCGACCCGGCGTGCCTTATCTCTTGCCCCACGAGCGCGCGGTCGAGGTCTTGGTCCAGGGGCTGATCGATCTCGGGATCGTCGCCGGCCCGCTCAACGCCGCGATCGAGGACGGTCGCTATAAGCCGTACTACATGCACCGCACCTCGCACTGGCTGGGCATGGACGTGCACGACGTCGGCGACTACTTCCAGGAGCGCAAGCCGCGCCTGCTCGAGCCGGGCATGGTGCTCACGATCGAACCGGGCCTGTATTTCTCGGTCGATGCCGACGTGGATCCCAAGTGGCGCGGGATCGGCATCCGCATCGAAGACGATATCGCCGTCACCGAGTCCGGCTATCGCAACCTGACTGGGGACATTCCGAAGGACCCAGCCGAGCTCGAGCAGCTTCTGGGCAGCCGAAAAGCCGCCTAAAACGCGGGCTGTCTAGCGTTGACAGTCACGGTTGCGGCGACTACCAATAGCCGCTGCCCGGGCCGCGTTTTTCTCAATGTTTTCGTGGCTGGACGGTGATTAGACGGTGACTCTGCAGCGCGCGGTCCTCGCGCGCCCCACAAGAACGCAAGCGAGCCGCGCGTTATGTACGAGACCTATTTGCCCGCGCTGATCATGCTCGTCGTGAGCGTGGTGTTCGCGGTCCTGATCTTCACGCTCACCTCGGCGCTCGGCACCAAGCGGATGACGGCCGAGAAGGCCATGCCGTACGAAGCCGGCTCCGACAGCACCGGCGCGAATGAGATCCGCCTGAGCGTGAAGTTCTATCTCACCGCGATCTTGTTCGTGGTGTTCGATATCGAAGCGGTGTTCCTGTTTCCGTGGGCCGCCGTGTTTCGCAAGCTGGGTTGGTTTGGCTTTACCGAAATGCTTGCGTTCATCGTGATCCTCGGCATCACGCTGATCTACGCCTGGAAGAAGGGAGCGCTCGAATGGGAGAAGTGACCGCCGTTCTGGGCGCGGGCCAATCCGGCTTTGCGACCTCCAACTTCGACGCGCTCTTGGCGTGGGCGCGCAAGTACTCGCTCTTCCAATACCCGTTCGTAACCGCGTGCTGCGGCATGGAGCACATGGCGACCGCCGGCGCGCGCTACGACATCGAGCGCTTCGGCGCCGGTGCGCCGCGCTTCAGCCCGCGCCAGAGCGACTTGCTCTGGGTGGTCGGCACAATCACGCAGAAGCAAGCACCCGCGCTCAAGCGCATCTACGAGCAGATGACCGATCCGAAGTACGTGATCGCGTTCGGTACCTGCGCGTCGTGCGGCGGCTTCTACGACAACTACACGACCGTGCCCGGCATCGACAAAGTGATCCCGGTCGACGTGTTCATCCCCGGTTGCCCGCCGCGCCCCGAAGCGGTGCTCGACGCCCTGATGCTGTTGCAAGACAAGATTCAGAACGGCGATCGGGATCCGGTGGTCGTACCGGCGCGTGCGCAGATGGCGCCGCTCGTTCAGCTCGGCAGTAAGCCCACCTCCGGAGAGAGCCGCTAACCGCGGGCTAACAACCGATGAGCCAGACCGTTCTGGAAGCCTTGCGAGCCCGATTCGCAGAGCGCGTGCTCGCGACGAGCAGCTTTCGCGGCGACGACGAAGCGATCGTCGCGCCCGCCGATTGGCACGAGGTCGCGAAGTTCCTGCTCGAGGATCCCGCGCTCGACATGAACCACTTCATCGACCTGACCGCGGTCGACTATCCGGAGCGCGAGCCGGAAGTGCCGCGCTTCGATGTGATTCTGCTCGTGCGCTCGCTCGCGAAGAAGCACCGCGTTCGGCTCAAGA
>JAYUYY010000138.1:0-2815 GCA_043752225.1 Sandaracinaceae bacterium
AAGCAGAAAAAGTAAGCGGGGGCGCTCGCATGCAACGCGCCGTAAGCTGTGGCTCACGGTGATTCGCGGATGATCTCGCAGCGACGGCGCGCAAGAGCAGGTTGGGTTCGCGCGCTCGGCTGCGCGTGCGTGGTGATCAGCTCTGCGATGTGCTCAATCACTGCGCTCGCGTCGCGTGCGAGCGCGCAGCCGGATCGAACAGCGCAGCCCGACCCGATCCTCTCGCTCGAGCCTGCAGCCGCGCTGGCGAAAGAGCTGAAGCCGTTCGAGGCCGCGCGCGCGTTGCTGGTGAGGGGGCGCTACGCCGAGGCCGAACGCGCCGCGCAGCAGCTCGCTACCGATCCGAAGCTGCGCACGGCAGCGCTCACGTTGTGCGCGGAGGCGCGCTCCGCGGTCGGGCAGCTCGACTCGGCCGAGGCTGCGTTCAAAGAAGCGCTCGCCGATCCCAGTGCAGAGCCGCTCAGCGCGCTGCGTGCGCATGTGCTCTACGCGCGGCTCTTGATCGAGCGCGGTCGAAAGCCGGAAGCCGTGCCGCATCTGCAAGCGTTGATCGAGGCGTACAACGACGATCAGCTCGGCGCGACTCCTCGCCAGCGCGCGGCCTCGATCAGCTACGTCGCGATGGCCGCGCGCATGCTCGGCAGCGCGCACGACGCCAACGATGCGTTTCGCGAAGCCGCTCTGGCCGATCGCTCGCGCGTCGAGACGCAGCTCGAGTGGGCCGAGCTCTTTCTGGAGAAGCACGATGTGCGTCACGCGCGCGAGAGCGTGCTCGAGGCGCTCGAGCAGAAGCCCAAGAGCCCGCGCGCGCTGGTGTTGCTCGCGCGGCTCGTGCTCGCGCAGAGCTACGATTTTGCCAAGGTCGAGGGCTACGTCGCGAAAGCGCTCGCCGTAAATCCATCGTATGTGCCCGCGCACGTGACGCGCGCCGCGATGGCGCTGCGCGAGATGGACATCGAGGCCGCCGATCGCAACCTCGATGCGGCGCTCGCGATTCATCCGAACCATCTCGAAGCGCTCAGCGTGCGCGCGGCGGTGCGCTTTCTCGCGGACGACGCGCCCGGCTTCGCAGCCGCCCAAGCGGCCGTGCTGACGCGCAACCCGCGGTACTCGCGCATGTACACGATCATCGCCGAGCACGCCGAGTGGGAGCACCGCTATCCCGAGCTGATCGAGATGGCGAAGAAGGCGCTGGCGATCGATCCTGACGACGCTTCGGCCCAAGCGACGCTCGCGATCAACCTACTGCGCGCCGGCGACGAGAAGCGAGGACGCGCTGCGCTGGAACAAGCCTGGGATCGCGATCACTTCAACGCGCAGGTGCTCAACCTGATCACGCTCTACGAGAACGTGATCGATCGCGAGTACGTCGACTTCGAGGCCGCGCCGTTCGTCCTGCGCATGCACAAGCAAGAGCGCGCGTCGCTCGAGCCGTACGCGGTGCCGATGTTCCGCAAGGCGTACGACATCATGCAGCGCCGCTACGGGTTCACGCCCGAGGGACCGCTCCGGCTCGAGATGTACGCCGACACCGAGCATTTCTCGGTGCGCACGACCGGCATGCCGAACGTGGGTGTGCAGGGCGTGTGCTTCGGCAAGGTGATTACGGCGGTGTCGCCGGCCGCGGGCCCGTTCAACTGGGGGCAGATCACCTGGCACGAGCTCGCCCACATCTTTCATCTCCAGCTCAGTAAGAACCACGTTCCGCGTTGGTTCACCGAAGGCCTCGCGGAGCACGAGACGGTGGTCGCGCGCGTCGAGTGGCGGCGCGAGGAAGACTCGGCGTTGTGGACCGCGTTCGCGCAGGATCGCGTGCCGAAGCTCGCCGATCTCAACCGTGCGTTCACGCAGGCCAAGACGCCGCAAGCGTTGATGACGGCGTACTACTTGGCTTCGCAAGCGGTGGGCTACATCGTCGAGCGCTTCGGTTGGGACAAGATGCGGCCGATGTTGCTCGCGTGGGGTGCGGGCAAGCGCACCGCCGAAGTGTTCCGCGAAGTGCTGCACACCAGCATCGAGGACGTCGACCGCGATCTGCGCGCGCATCTGCGCAAACGCCTCGAGCGCTTCGACCGCGATTTTCACGTCGATTTTTCTCGCTATGAAGATTTGGCAGCGCTCGAGCGAGCCGCGGCGCTTGCGCCGAACGATGCGCAGGCACAAGCCCAGCTCGCGCTCGGCCTGATCGCGCAGCGCAAGTTGCCCGCGGGCGAGAAGGCCGCCCGACGCGCGCTCGCGCTCGATCCGAAGCAGACGGGCGCGCTGTTCGCGTTGACCCGCGTGGCGCTCGAGAACGAAGACCTCGTGCAGGTCGAGCGGCTGCTGCGTGCGATTCTTGCGACCGGGCAAGACGGGTACGTGATCCGCATCTTGCTCGCGCGCGCGGCGCTCGCCAGCAAGCGGCTCGACGACGCGATCAAAGAGGCGGACGCCGCGACGCGGATCGATCCCGATCAGCTGGAGGCACACCGGGTGTTGCTCGATGTAGCGGCGGCGCGCGCGTCGGCGGGTGCACCGGATCCCGCGCTCGCGCAACGCGCGATCAAAGCGCTGGCGCTGCTCGATCAACACGACCCGGTGCTCCAGCTGGCGTGGATCGCCGCGCTCCGCGAGGCCAAGAGCTATGCCGAGCTGCGCGTGGCCGCCGAGCGCGCGCTGTACTTAATCCCCGCGCAACCGGACGTGCACCTCGCGCTCGGCCAAGGCTTGATCGCGACCGGTGAGCCGGCCGCTGCGCTGGTCGAAATCGACCGGGCCGAGAGCCTCGGTCACAAGCGACCCGACGAAGTGAGCCGGATCCGCGCGCAAGCGCGAG
>JAYUYY010000139.1:0-2814 GCA_043752225.1 Sandaracinaceae bacterium
CGGACAAGCTGTCGGCATGAGCTTGCGCGTGCAGCTCGCCTATCAGCTGTTCTTCCTCGACGACGACGTGCGCGACCGCTTCGAAGCGCTCGCCGTGCAAGACCGACTCGAGCGGAGGATTTCGCTCGGCACGACGATCCCGCATATCCCCGGGCTCGGCGGCGTACGCACCTCGCTCGATCTGGTGCACCTGCGCGACAATGAGCGCGACTTCGGCCTCGACAAAAACGGTATCGGCCTGACCTTCAGCCGCAGCCCGTGGCCGCTCACCAACGTCACGCTCGGCGCCGACCTCGAGAACAACAACGTCGACTTGTTCGAGGGCGAGGCGCTCGCCGACTACTTGAACCGCGAGCAGAACCAACGCCTGCGCAAGCTGCTGCGTGTGCCCGAAGGCACCTCGACCTTGGTCGCGCTGCGCAGCTCGGCCAGCTACGACAAGCGCGACAGCGCGTTCACGCCGACGCGCGGCTACTTCATCTCGGCCAGCGCCGAGCTCGCGCGCACGCTCAGCAGCCAAGCCGACGATCTCGAGATGCAGGCCGCGGAATTCAAGAGCCGCTTCGTCAAGGTCAGCATCACCGGCAGCGCGTATCTACCGCTCGGCGGCGACTTCGTGCTCGCAGGGCAAGCGCGCACCGGTCGCGTCTATCACTTGACGAAGGACTCGCAGACGTATCCGAACCGCGCGTTCTTCCTGGGCGGCGTGGATACGATGCGCGGCTTCCTCGAGGACGAGCTGATCCCGCAAGACGTCGTCGACAAAGTCGACTTTAACGATCCCAGCTTCGACGTGAACACGATCGTGCGTCGCAGCGGCGATGCATTCGTGCTCGTACGCGCCGAGCTGCGCTTTCCGATTTACGGCCAGCTGCGCGGCGGCCTTTTCACGGACTTAGGCAACCTTTGGGCGGATCCCGAGCTGGTCAATCCATTCGATCTGCGTCCGACCGCGGGCGTCGGCTTGCGTTTGTCGACGCCGGTCGGGCCGGTCGCGCTCGATTGGGGCTTCAACCTCGCGCGTCGCAGTGAGCTGCGTGAGCGCAGCAATGCGCTGCACTTTTCCATCGGCCTCTTCTGATCGAGCGCGCGCAGCCAACGATTGCGCATGCTCGCCGCGTTGACAGCAGC
This sequence comes from Sandaracinaceae bacterium, assembly GCA_043752225.1. GTDB lineage: Bacteria > Myxococcota_A > Polyangia > Polyangiales > JAFGIB01 > JAYUYY01. Next base: position 1,132 of record JAYUYY010000139.1, read on the forward strand.
ACGCGCATCAACAATGCTCGTCCGCTCGTCAGGCCCTTGGCGATGGAGGAGCACCGTGATCGACAAGCGCGTAATCGACCGACAGATCCGAAACGGCACGCACAACGCAGCCGAGTTCAAGCGCACGCTGGACGCACTGCCCGATAGCAGTGACCGCATCTCGCGCGAGCCCTACCGCGAGCGCGAGCCCGCAGCCATGCGCGAGCCGGCACCGGCTGCCGAGGTGGTCCGCCGTCCGCTCGACGCATCGGCGCCCGATGAGCCCGAGACCGATGAGCTCGACGACGAAGAGCTCGACGACGACGAAGAGGACGACGACGACGAAGATGAGGCCGACGAAGAGGCCAAGCCCGACGCCGACGCCCCCGCAGTCTAGAGCGCGTCATGAGCGAGAGTGACGACGAGCTGGAGTCGAACGAAACGGATGAGCAAGCGCTCCCGCCGTTCGACTTCAAGCTCATGGTCTTTTCGCTCAACGCCTCGGCGTTGACGCACCTCGGCGAGTCACCCGATCCTTCTCAGCCGGCCATCGTCGATCTCGCGCTTGCGCGCCAGATCATCGACATGCTCGCCGTGCTCGAGGACAAGACGCGCGGCAACCTAGACGGCGACGAAGAGCACTTCCTCCATCAAGTGCTCTTCGACCTGCGTTTGAGGTTCGCGCGCAAGGTGAAGAGCTAGCTCTACAGCACCGCCTCGATGAGGTGGGGGCCGGGTTCGGACATCGCGGCGGCGAAGAGCTTTGTGAACTCTTCGGCGGTCGTCGCGCGTTCCGAGTGGACGCCCATGGCGCGGCCGAGTGAGACGAAGTCGAGGGTGGGGTTGCCGATGTCGAGCATCGAGAGCGCGCGCGGACCAGGCGTTGCGCCGACGCGTTGCAGCTCCATGTTCAGGATCGCGTAGGAGCGGTTGGCGAAGATCACCGTCGTGACGTCGAGCTTCTCGCGCGCTTGGGTCCACAGCGCTTGCGCCGTGTACATCGCGCTGCCATCGGCTTGAAGCGAGATCACTTTGCGGCCGGGACAGGCGACGGCAGCGCCGGTCGCGAGCGGCATACCTTGACCGATCGCACCGCCAGTCAGGCACAACCAGCTGTGCGGTGGCGCGCCGGTCGTCAAGAACGGCACGAACAAGCCCGCTGTGTTGCCCTCATCCGAGACCACCGCGCCTTCCGGCAACAGCGCGCCGATCGTGCGCGCGATCGACTCCGAGCTCACCGGTCCGCCCATCAGGTCGGGGCGTTGCGCGACCTCGCCTTTGGGTGCGGTGTCTTTTGCTCCGGTCGCATCGACGAGCGCGTGCAACGCGCCGAGCGCGTCTTCCGTAAAGTCCGCGAGCACATGCACCTCGCAGCCTTCGGGCACGAGGTAGCTCGCCTTGCCCGGATACGCGAAGAACGAAACCGGCGCTTTGCTATCGACCACGATCAAGTGCGCGTAGCCCGCGAGCTGCGCGGTGGTGAGCTCGGCGAGGTAGTTCAAGCGCTCCGGCTGCGGGATGCCCGCGCCGCGATCGAGCCGCGCAGGGAAGGTGTCGCAGAACAGCTTCGCAGAGGTCTTCTCCGCGATCCGGCTCGCGAGCGTGAGCCCGGGCACGAGCAGCGTCGTGCCGCCGAGCAGGAACGCGCATTTCGATCCGGACTGCAGCGCGCGCTTGACCGCATCGATGCGCGAGCCTTCAACG
>JAYUYY010000140.1:0-2812 GCA_043752225.1 Sandaracinaceae bacterium
GCGGTGGTGTACGCGCCGAGCGCGAGGAACGCCGCGTGACCCAAGCTGATCTGCCCCGAGAAGCCCGTCAGCAACATCATGCCGATCGCGCCCACGACCGTGACCCACGCCAGGTTGCCGATGGTCAGCCACTGGTTGCTCGCGAGAAACGGATAGCCGAGCGCGATCGGGATCGCGAAGGCGAGACCGATCCAATTCCAGCGATCGGGAAAGAGCTTGAGGTCGTCCTCGTAGCGCGTGAGCAGCGGTTTGGTCGGCATCAGGCTCTCTTGACCTCGCTGTGGCCGAAGAGGCCGTAGGGCCGGACGATCAGCACCAGGATCATCACGAGGTACGGGAACACGCCGTGGAAGTTGTGCCCGAAGCTACCGAGCACCGGGTTGAGATATGCCTGCGCGAGCACCTCGAGCACGCCGAGGATCAGCGCCGCGACCACCGCGCCGATCGCGGACTCGAGCCCGCCCAAGATCACCGCGGGGAACGCGCGCAGCGCGATCAGGCCCAGGTTCGCGTCGACGGAGCTCGGGAACATGCCGAGGAACACGCCGCCGAGCGCGGCGAACATGCCGGCGAGAAACCAAGTCGTGCCGAGGATGCGCCCGACTGGGATGCCGTGCGCGAGCGAAGCTTCTTGATCGTTGCTCGCTGCGCGCATCGCGATCCCGAGCCGCGTGTAGCGGATCAACGCGAAGAACCCCGCGAGCGCCACGCTGCCCGCGGCGACCGAAGCGAGCGAGTTCACCAACACGCGCGCGCCGCCCAGCTCGACCACCGCGGTCGTGTCCCACGGCGTCGGCATGCCGCGCGGATCGACGCCCCAGATGATGATCACCATCGCGCGCAGAAAGAAGCCGACGAAGATGGTGAGAATCGCGCTGACGAAGATCGGGCGGCCGATTAGCGGTCGCATCACAGCGCGCTCGATCCCCGCCGCGAGCAAACCCGTGAGCACCATCGTCAGCGGCAACGCGATCGCCCACGGCACGCCCTTCGCGCAGAGCGCGACCATGATGAATGCGCCGCTGCTCAAGAGCTCGCCTTGCGCGAAGTTGAACACCTCCGACGCGCGGTAGATCACGACGAAGCCAAGCGCGATCAGCGCGTAGATCGCGCCGAGCGAGAGGCCCGAGGCGAGCAGTTGCAGGATGTCGGCCATCACCCGGCTCCGTAGAGCGTGGTGATCAGCTCGCTGTACTTCTCGGAGACTACGCGCCGCCGAACCTTCTGCGTCGCGGTCAGCTCGCCATCGTCTTGGTGCAGCTCTTTGGGCAGGATGCGGAATTTTCGGACCTGCTCGACGCGCGCGAGCAGCTCGTTGCAGCGCGTGACCTCGGCCTCGATCAGCGCGAGCACGTCGGGCTTGCCCGCGAGGTCTTGATACGAGGTGTACGGAAGGCCCCTCCGCTGCGCCCAGTCTCCGACCGTGTCGAGCTCGATCTGAATGAGCGCGCTGACGAAGTTTCGGCGGTCGCCGATCGCGACGGCTTCTTTGATGTACGGGCTGGTCTTGAGCGCGTTCTCGATCCGCTCGGGCGAGAGGTTCTTGCCGCCGGCGGTGATGATGATCTCTTTCTTGCGCCCGGTGATCTTGAGATAGCCGCGCGCATCGATCTCGCCGATGTCCCCGGTGTGCAGCCAACCTTCGCTGTCGATCATCTGGGCGGTGGCCTCGGGGTTGTGCAAGTAGCCGAGGAACACGCTCGGGCCGCGCAGCGCGATCTCGCCATCTTCTGCGAGCCGCTGTTCGAGCAACGGCAGCGCCGGGCCCACCGTGCCGAGCACGAAGTCGCCGGGAACATTGAAGTGGCTCGCGCCCGCGAGCTCCGTCATGCCGAAGCCTTCGTAGATCGGGATCCCAACACCGTGGAACCACGCCAGCAAGTCTTGCGAGATCGGCGCAGCGCCGCTGCCCGGAATGCGACACCGCCGCAGCCCGAGCCGCTCTTGCAGCGCGCGAAACACCAGCAGGTCACCGAGTGCGAGCACCACGCGATCGAGCGCCGAGCGTTGACCGTCGCGCTGTCTCTTTCGGATCTGCTCGCCGCGCTGGGTGAAGAAGAAGAACAGCGTTCGCTTCAGCCACGACGAGCTCTTCATCCGAATCATCAGCGACGCGTGCATCTTCTCCCAGATCCGCGGCACGCCGAGGAAGATGGTGGGTGAGACCTCGCGCACGTCTTCTTGCACAGTGTCGATCGACTCGCCGAAGTGCACGACCAGCCCGCACGCGAGCGGCAAGAACAGGCTGTAGATCTTCTCGGCGACGTGGCAGAGCGGCAAATACGACAGCACCACGTCGCGATCCGTCGCCGAATACAGCTTCATGATCGCGTCGGCCGAGCCACAGACGTTGGCGTTCGAGATCATCGCGCCCTTGGGCTGCCCGGTCGTGCCCGACGTGTACACGATCATCGAAGCCGCTTTGGGATCGAGCGCGGCGATCCGCTGCTCCATGAAAGTCGGATCACCCGCTAGCAGCGTGCGCCCTTGCTCGATCACGCGGTCGAAGGGCGTAAGCCGCGTCTCCACGGTGTAGCCGCGTGTGCCGCGCGGCTCGATCACGACGACGTGCCGGAGATGCGGCGTCTCCGCGCGGATCTCCATCAGCTTGTCGACCTGCTCTTGGTTCTCGCAGAACAGAACGGATGCGTGGCAATGGTTGAGCACGTACGCGACGTCGGCCGCAGGGCTGGTCTGATAGATGCCCGTGCTGCGCGCGCCGATCGCTTGCGCTGCGAGATCCGCGTAGAGCCACTCGGGACGGTTGTCGCTCAAGATCGCGACGTGATCGCCGGGCCGCACAGAGAGCTCC
>JAYUYY010000141.1:0-2811 GCA_043752225.1 Sandaracinaceae bacterium
CTCAGCCACAGCACGGCCGCCGCGACCTCTTCGGGCTCGCCCATCCGGCCGATCGGCTGCGGCGCAAGGAGCTGCGCTTCGACCTCGGGCTTGCCGCCAGTCACGCGTTCGATCATCGCGGTGCGGATGACGCCCGGACACACCGCGTTGACGCGCACGCCAGCGCGCGCGTTCTCGAGCGCGGCCGTGCGCGTGAGCCCGACGACGCCGTGCTTGCTCGCGACATAAGCGCCCGCGCTCGCAAAGCCCACGAGCCCGGCGATCGATGCGCAGTTCACGATGCTGCCGCGGCCGTGTTTGCGCATCTCCGGAAGCTCGTACTTCATGCACAGCCACACGCCCTTGAGGTTGATGTCGAGCGTGCGATCCCAGGTCTCCTCGGTGCAGTCCTCGATCGCCGTCATGACGCCCTCGGTGCCGGCGTTGTTGAACGCGCAGTCGATGCGGCCATACGCGGCGACCGCGCTGGCGATCAACGCTGCGACCTGATCGCCCTTCGACACGTCGCAACGCACGAACAGCGCGTCGCCTTTGCGCTCGCGGATGCGCGCGACGGTCTCCTCGCCGCCGCGCGGGTCGATGTCCGACGCGACGACACGTGCGCCTGCACGTGCAAACGCGAGCGCGGTCGCCCTACCGATGCCCGAGCTCGCGCCCGTCACGAGAGCTACCTGATTGCTGAAGTCGTTCATGTCCTGCTCCGATTCGACGCACCACGATGGATTGATCCGGGCGGGTCTTCTTCAACTCGTGTGCCAACGTCGAGCCGCGCGAAGTCGGTGCGTGATCGCCTTGTCGCCGCAGCGTTCGCGAAGAACTTGCGCGAGGTCGCGATAGCCGGTCGTAGCTTTCGCGGTCGCGAACCGGGACTTGAAGTCGCGTGCGCGGCCTGACGACAGGATGTCGACAGATCTGCCGTTTGCGGCGCGCCGAGCTATGATCGCCAGCCGTGCAAGAAGTCGAGAAGTCCTTTGAGAGCGCTCGCATTCTCGTCGTGGACGACAATGCCGAAAATCGCGCGCTCGCTCAGGCGACCTTAAAGGATGAAGGCTATGAGGTCGTGCTGGCGGAGTCGGGCGAAGCAGCCCTTCGAATCTGCGCGCACGAGCCCCCCGACTGCGTGCTGCTCGACGTACGCATGCCCGGAATGACCGGCTTTGAGGTGTGCGCAAGGATCCGCGCGATGCCAGAGGGCGCGACCATCCCGGTAGTGTTTCTCACGGCGCTGCGCGACCTCGACACCTTCGACGCCGCGCTGCGCGCGGGCGGTGACGATTTCCTGACCAAGCCGGTGCGGCCCGCCGAGCTGCTCGTGCGCGTGCGTTCGGCGCTCAAGCTGCGGCGCTTCGACGCCGAGCTGCGCGAGCACGTCGACCTCGTGCGCAAGCAGCGCGACGACCTGATGCGCTTGCAGCTCCAGAAGGAGCGCCTCAGCGCGTTCGTCGTGCACGACCTGAAGAACCCGGTCAGCTCGATGGATTTGCTCGCGCAGATGCTGCTCCGCAATCGCGAGCTGCCGCAGAGCGCACGCTCGAGCGTGCAGCGGATCCGCGACGAAGCGGGCTCGCTGTTGCGCCTCATCTACAATTTGCTCGATATCAGCAGGAGCGAGGAGGGCCAGCTCGTCGCCCAGCGCGCACCGCTCGATCTGCGTGCGCTGATGCGCGCGATCGTGGACGAGCTCGAGCCCAAGGCGCGTGATGCCGGCGTGCGGATCGTGCACGCGGTTGAGGTGGACGGCTTGTTCGCGGCCGACGAGGACTTGCTCAGGCGTGTGCTCGAGAACCTAATCGAGAACGCGCTGCGCTATGCGCCCGAGCAGACCGCGGTCCACGTCGCGGCCCGCGCCGACGCCGCGCACGTCGAGATCTCGGTGGCCGACGCGGGGCAGGGCATCGCGCTCGAGCTGCGCGGCAAGGTCTTCGAGCGCTTCGTGCAGGTGAACACATCGGACCCAAGCTCCGTTCGCGGCGGGCGAGGGCTCGGCCTTACCTTCTGCAAGCTCGCCGTCGAAGCGCACGGCGGCACGATCTGGATCGAGGACGCGCAGCCTGGCGCAGTGTTCCGCATAAAATTTCCCAAATGACCGACACCCTCTTCGATGGCGACGAAAACGAAGCGATCTTTCGCGAGCTGCTCGACGCCGCGCCAGATCCCACGATCGTGGTCGACGAAACCGGCACGATCGTGCTCGTAAACCTGCAGACCGAGCGCGCGTTCGGCTATCCGCGCGCAGCGCTCGTGGGCCAGAAGATCGAGAAGCTGATCCCCGAGCGATTTCGCCGTCGCCACGTCGGTCATCGCACGAGGTTCGCGCAGGACCCGCGCGCGCGTCCGATGGGCTCGGGCGTGGAGCTCTACGGGCTCAAGCAAAACGGCGAAGACTTCCCAATCGAGATCAGCTTGAGTCCGGTCGCGACCGCGGGTCGCAAGCTGGTGTCCGCGAGCATTCGCGACATCAGCGTTCGTCGGCAACGCGACGCGGAGATGCGCGGCATCCAGCAGCACCTCTTGAGCGCGGTCGAGAGTATTCAGGGCGCGTTCGCGATCTTCGACCGCGAAGATCGCCTGGTGTTGTGCAACAGCACGTACCGCGTCATGTGGGCCGCGCAGGTGGGCGGCGAGATTATCGGCAAGACTTATGCAGAGCTGCTCGATGCGCGCATCGCCGGCGGAGCATTCGATCTCGAAGGCAAGACTGCCGCCGAGTTTCGTGCGGCGTTCATCGCGTACCACGACAAGCCGGAAGCCTCGCTCGGCGTGCACCTCGCGGACGGCCGCAGCCTGCGCTTTCTCGCGCAGCGCACGGCC
>JAYUYY010000142.1:0-2810 GCA_043752225.1 Sandaracinaceae bacterium
GCATGCGCGTCGCTTCCGCGCGTGCGATGCGCGCGGCTTCGGCGAGCTTGATCTCCTCTTCGACCGCGACCCGCTTCTTGTCGAGCTCGGCGCGCGCCATCTCGGCCGCTTCGTTGCGCGCTTCGGATTCGCGGCGCTTGCGCAGCAGCTCGATCCGATCGGCTTCCACGATCGCTGCGTCGAGCCAGAGCTGCGCGGCGAGCTCGAGATCGGCGCGCGCGCTGCCGCTCGCGAGCTGTGCGTCGTGCGCGGCGCGTTGCGACTGCGCGTAGAGGTCGGGCGCGAGCTGCGCGGCACGCGCTGTGGCTTCGTCGGGTGAGAGCGCGGACGTCGTGTGCACGTGCGGCGTCGCGCTCGAGCAGGCGAGCAAAATCGACATCAAGACGATCCGGATCGGAGCGCTCATCGTGGCTCGACCTTCAGCGCGGCGCGGCGCTGCTCGGCCGCGGTCAGCGCTGCAGCCGCAAGGTCGCGCGCTTCGCGCAGCCGGCCTTGGTCTTGAGCCGCTGCGGCCTCGGCACGGATCTCTTCGCTGCGCGCGGCAGCACGCGCCGCGAGCTCGAGCGCTGCCTGCGCGACGCGCTTTTTGGTGGCGGCTTGCGGCGCTCGCTTCTCGGCGAGCAGCGCGCGCGCGGCAGCCACCGCGGCGCGGCCTTGAGCGATCGCATGAGCCGCGGTGGGCTCGGCGCCCGCTGCGCTGCGCGCGATCGCGTCGAGCTGGCGCGCGATCACATCGAGCTCGGGATCGAGGCTCGGCCGCGCGCTCGCGCTCGGTGCAAAGAGTCCGCCGACCGCTTGGCTGCGCGCTTCTTGCGCTTCTTGCGCCCAAGCCTCGGTCGGGCGCGTGCCGGTGCCGCCGAAAACAACGATGACGAGCGCAAGCGCGCGAAACGTAAGTCGCATGCGGTGTATGAAAACACGCTGAGCTGGTCGATTGCCAAGCCCACGTGGCGTCGGCGCTGACACCCGTCCTTTGTCGCTGGATTCGCGCAGGCCGGCAGGCTCGAGGCCACTCCGAGGCGGCTGCTGACTCATGAATCGCGGGTCGCGGGCGCTGATCGCAGATCCAGCTCGAGATGGACTTCGGCGCAGCGCCTCGTGATTGAGCCCCTCGTGGGGTGCCCTGCGGGCGCGCGTCAGCTAGCATGCCCCCGTGCTCCTCCTCGCTTGCGTCGCCGTTGCTCTGTTCGTGTACGTCTTCGCGGCCAAGCTGCGGGAGTACAACGTGCAGCCGCAAGGGCAGCAGCCGGCGGTCGCCGAAGCGCCCTCGCTCAAGAAGCTCGAGGCCGCCAACGAGGACTCGCCCAGCTTTCACAATCGAGTGCAGCTCGGCTGGGCGCTCCACGAGCAAAAGCAATATGGTCGAGCGCGCGAGTGCTTCGAGCTCGCGCTGCGTTCGCACCCTAAGGACAACGAGGCGCGCTACGGACTGGGCTTGTGCCTCCTCGAGCAGGGCAAGCTAAGCGAAGCGGCCGATACGCTGTCCGAGTTGGTCGATCGCAGCTTCGCGCACGACGAGTACCGCGCCGCGGAGGCGCTCGCCGAGGCGCTTCATCGCAGCGAGCAGAACGATGAAGCGAGCGAGGTGCTGGCCGCGATCGTAAAATCATCGCGACGCATCGAGCATCGCATCGCGCACGCCAAGCTGCTCGAGCGTTGCGGCCGTCGCGAGGATGCGACCGCGGTTCTGGAGCGCGCCCTGACCGACTTCGAGGCATTGCCCGAGCACGTGCGCAAGCGCGAAGGCGCGCACGCGACGGAAGCGCGCAGGCTGCTGCGCACGCTGACTCCAAGCACGGATTGAACGGCACCCGCTGATCGCGCGTGCGCAGGCAGCTCCGGGCGCGGCGCGCGCGCTTGCACACCTGCCAATCTATTGAAATCAGCGCGGGAAAGTGAGAGAGCACCCACGCTTTCGAGGCGTGCTTTCGGGCAAGCACGCGTTCGCAAAGTCACACGAGAGGATGGAGTTCATGGTGCGGTACTGCACGCTCGCGCGGCTTGTGATCGCGAGCATCGGTTGGGCTTCGATTCTGGTTGTTCCGATCGCGAGCGCGCAAACGCGGCAAGCCAGCGCGCAAGCGCAAGCCGGCACGGCGCCCGCTGCTGTCGAACCGCAGGTGAACGAGGTGCCGCCACCCGTCGACACCTCGTCGGCCGTCGCGGACGCAGCGCCGCCGGCTGCTGCGACCGATGAAGATGAAAAGGAGCCCGCTTGGGCGCCGCGTCATCGCGCGTACAACACCTGGTCGGGCAGCACAGGCGGTTTGTCGGTCGAGGATCCCGGCATGGGCATGCCCGGCGCAGTGCGCGTGCAGCTCGGCCTCTCGGTCTTCTCGGGCGAAGATTTCCTCTACGACGGCGACTCAGTCGAGCAGAACGAGCAGAGCTTCTCGCTCAGCGTGACCGCGCTCGAGATGCTCGAGCTGCATGCATCACTGCAAAACCGCGGCTCGGTCACGGACCTACCGGCGTCGGTCGCGCTGCACACGCTCGGCGATCTCGTGTTCGGCGCCAAGCTCGGCTATTCGATTACGCCGGTCGTGCGCGTCGGCGGTGGCCTGCGCTTCGTGTCGCTGAACGATGTCGGCCCGCAAGACGCGCTGCTCGACTCGATCAGCATTGGCCTGCGCGCCAACGCGGCGTTCGATCTGCAGCGCATGCAGAAGCCGTTTCCGCTAATCGTGCGCGTGAACCTCGATTACTTCTTCGACAACAGCGCGCGCATCATCGAGGACATCGAAGACACGCGCTACGCGAGCTTGCCCAGTCCGATGGCGAAGAAGGACGAGGTCGCGCACCTCGTGAAC
>JAYUYY010000143.1:0-7238 GCA_043752225.1 Sandaracinaceae bacterium
TCCGACGCGCGAACGCTGGCAACCGCTGCGCATCGGGCTCGTCGAGCTCTTTCACTACGACTGCGAAGAGTTTTGGTTCCGCGACGGGCACCTGCTACTGCGAGGCAACAACGGCACCGGCAAGTCCAAGGTGCTATCGCTAACGCTGCCGTTCTTGCTGGACGCTTCGCTCAGCAGCTCGCGCGTCGAGCCCGACGGCGATCGCAGCAAGCGCATGGAGTGGAACCTCCTGCTCGGTCGCCACGAGCGACGCCTCGGCTACAGCTGGATCGAGCTGGGGCGCGTGGATGAGCAAGGTGAGCAACGCTACCTGACTCTCGGTTGCGGCATGCAAGCGGTCGCCGGCCGTGCTCGGGTTGAGTCGTGGAACTTCATCACGAGCCAACGAGTCGGAGCGGACCTCTCGTTGATTTCGCCGCGGCGCACAACGCTCTCGCGCGAGGCGCTCACCGAGGCTCTGGGCGATGCCGGCCGCGTGTTCGAGACGGCGCGCGATTACCGGCGTGCGGTCGACGAGCGACTCTTTCGGCTCGGTGAAGAGCGCTACGGCTCGCTGATCGATACGCTGATCCAACTCCGGCAGCCCCAGCTCTCTCGGAAGCCGGACGAGCGCAGCCTGTCCGAAGCGCTCACCAGCTCGCTGCCGGAGATGCCGCGTGTCTTGCTCGATGACGTCGCGGAGGCGATGAGCCAGCTCAACGCATATCGCGATGAGCTCGCTGAAATCGATAACGTGCTCGCGGCGGTGAAGCTCTTTGATCGCCGTTACCGGGTGTATGCGCAGATTCAGTCGCGCAGGCAGGCGCGTGTTCTGCGCAAAGCTCAGACCGAATACGACAACCAGAGTCGCGAGCTGAACGAGGCCCAAGCGCAGGTCGAGAGCTCGCAATCGGACGTCCAGCGGCATGACGCAAGGAGCCAAGAGCTCGAAGGACAACTGCGCCGCCAGCGCGCGCGGCTCGATGAGCTACTGGCCGATCCTGCGATGGCAGATGCGCGCCGGCTCGCCGACCTCGAACAACACAAAGCGAACGCTGAAAAGAACCACATCCGCGCGCGAGAACGCGAGTCGGTCGCCGCTCAGCAAATGCACAGAGAGCGGGCCGATCAGGAACGTCGCGAACGGGAGCTGAGCGCGGCGCGACATGATGTCGAGCGGCGTGACGGACAGGCGATGGGATCGGCGCGGCAAGCGGGGATCCTCGAGGCACATCAAGCTCAAAGGGCGACGTTTGCCGTGGAGCGAATGAGCGTGGAAGACACGGACGCGCTCGCGCGTGGTCTTCGCGAATCAGCCGAGCGCCGGCGCGGACAGGTGAATCAGATCCGTCGCGCGATCGCGGTACACGGTGAGGCGGAGCGCAAACGCGCCACGGCCTACGACCGCAGCCAGTACGGTCGCGCCGCGCTGGAGCAGGCGGAGTCCGCCGCGCGCGCGGCACACAAGGAGCTCGACGCGAGCGCTGCGCAGCTGGTCGCCGCATTTCGAGAGCACCTGCGTGGGCTGCGCGTGATGGTGGTCGACGATGCAGAAGCCGCGCTGAGCGACTTGCAGAGTTGGGTCGAAACCTTGTCGGGAGATCAGCCGATGTCGGCGGTGCTCGACGGGGCGCGCGCTGTCGCTGAAGCGCAGCTCTCGACCGAGCGGAGCGATCTCGAGCATCGCGATCAGATGTGCGAAGCGCTCGAACAAGGCGTCCGCGCGCAGATAGCCGAGCTGCAGGCCGGCAACCCGTTGGAGCCGCCGCCGCTCCCGACGCGAGCCGTCGCGCTGCGAAAGGGGCGTCCGGGCGCACCGTTTTGGAAGCTCCTCGAGTTTCGTGCTCACGTCTCCGAGGCCGACCGCACAGGACTCGAAGCGGCCCTCGAGGGCGCCGGACTTCTCGACGCGTGGGTGACGCCGAACGGCGAAGTCTTGCTCGTCGATGAGTCGGACGCGTTCCTGCAGCTCGGGCTCGCGCGCAGTCCAGCGCTCGCCGACTGGCTGGCGCCGGCCGAACAAAGCGCCGTCGACCCTTCCGTGATCGAAGCGATCGTAGCCGCGATCGCGTGTGGCTCCGTGGATGGGGGGAGTGCCGATACCTGGCTTTCGCCGCGCGGTGCATTTCGGATCGGTCGATTGCAGGGACGCTTTCACAAGGCGCAAGCGCAGTACATCGGCTGGGCGGCGCGCGAAGCGGCGCGAGCGCGCCGGTTGGCTGACCTCGAGCGCGAGCTCGACGCGCTGCTGATCCAGCGAGCCGAGCTGCGCGAGCGCCTCGCAGGTGTCGCTACGCGCCGGCAGTGCCTCGCCGAGGAGCTCCGCGCGGCCCCGAAAGATGATGCCCTGCGAGGGGCGCATGCGCGCTTCTCGGCGCAGGAGTCGCGGCGTCGCAATGCGCAGGCGGCGCTCGCTGAGGCTGACGCGCAGCTCGAGCAGAGAGAGCGTGAGGTCCGAGAGGCTCAAGACGCGCTGGTGGCAGATGCTCGCGATCTGCAGCTACCCACGGAACCCGACGCGTTGACGGCCTTGGAGCGAGCACTCAGCGACTATTCGAGCATCGTGCAGCAGCTGCGCGGCGCGCTCGGTTCGCGTAGCCGCTGTCTCGCGGAGCTCGAGCATCAGTGTGAGCGCTTCGAGAAAGCTCATAGCGAGCTGGCCGACCGGAGCGCGGAAGCTTCGGAGCGCGCACGCGAGCTCGAGGACTTCTCCGCGCGTCTCGAGCTCCTCCGGGAAACGTCGCTCGCGGCGGTGAACGAGCTGCAGCGAAAGTTGAGCGAAGCCAAGGCGGCCGTCAGTGAGCACGATGGAGCGCTCACTCGAGAGCGCGAGCACTTGAGTAGGGCCAGTGCTCAGCACGCGGGAGCCGAGCAGCGTCGTGTTGACGCCCAAGCTCGGCTCGACGAACGCGCCATTGAGCGCAAGCACGCGGTCGAGCGGTTGCAGGGGTTTGCGGGTACCGGCTTGCTCGCGCTCGCGCTTGCCGACCTCGAGGTCCCCGAGCGAAGCAACTGGGGCATCGACGCGACCCTCAACCTCGCCCGACGTGTCGAAGAGCGTCTCGCGCGCGTCTCCGCCGAGGATGCCGACTGGGCTCGTATTCAATCTGCGATATCGCAGGACTACACGGCGCTCGGTCAGGCGCTCTCGGCGCTCGGCCAGCGAGCCGAGATGGAACAGAGCGACTTCGGGATGCTCGTTCGAATCATTCATCGCAATCGCCCCGAGCGCCCGGACGTGCTCGAGCAGTTGCTCGGGGACGAGGTCGAGCAACGCCGGAGCATTCTAAGCGCGCGCGAGCGTGAGATTCTCGAGAACCACTTGCAGGCGGAGGTTGCAGCGCATCTGCAACGCTTGCTGCGCGAGGCGGAAGCGCGCGTCCAGCGCATCAACGAAGAGCTCAAGTGCCGGCCTACCAGCACGGGCGTCTACTTCCGGCTCGACTGGGAGCCATTGCCCGAGGGCGAAGACGGCGCGCCCGTGGGCTTATTGGCCGCGCGTGCTCGCTTGCTGCGGCGCGACGCCGACGCGTGGTCGGCCGACGATCGGCGCATCGTCGGTGAGCTCTTGCAGGCCCGCATCGCTTCGGAGCGCGCCCTCGATGACACCAGCCCGATGGTCGACCACTTGGCGCGCGCGCTCGACTACCGGCGATGGCATGGCTTTCGGGTGAAGCGCTGGCACGACGGTGCCTTTCGACCGCTCGCAGGACCCGCGTCCAGTGGAGAGCGCGCACTCGGGCTGACCGTGCCTTTGTTCGCAGCCGCGAGCAGTCACTACGAGAGCGCCGACTCTCGCCATGCACCGCGGCTGGTGCTGCTCGACGAGGCGTTTGCGGGGATCGACGATGAGGCTCGTGCGCACTGCATGGCACTGATCCGCGAGTTCGACCTCGACTTCGTGATGACCAGTGAACGAGAGTGGGGCTGCTACGCGACGCTGCCCGGCGTCGCCATCTGCCAGATCGTTCGCCGCGAAGGCATCGACGGCATCTTCGTTTCACGCTGGACGTGGGACGGCCGTGCCCGGAGGGCAGAGCCCGATCCGACCCGGCGCTTCTCCACCACGCAAGCCGATGACGAGTGACCGCGACCGGCTCGCGAGGCTGCTCGGCGGCGACGCTCTCTGCGTTCTTCGAGCACGCTTGCGCCGTCGCTACGGGCGCAGCTCGGCCGGGTCGATCCTCACGCCATCGCAGCTCACGCTGTCGCGTCTAGAGCCGCACGAACGCCGTGCGATCGAGGGGCTGCTCGGCCGGCGCAGCCGTCAGGGCGGCTCGCTGCGCGTGACGCTTGCAGAGCTTGATGACGCAGTCGGACGCGCAGGCCTTGCGCAATCTTTTAGGCATGCGCTCGAGCTGATCGATGGCCCGATTCCCGACGTCGCCGCTGAAAGGGCAGAGCGCGAACGCGCTTGGTACGCGTCGTTCTCGCAGGAGCATCACGTCCGAATCGGCGGCTTTCTCGAGCGCGCATCGGCGCGCGGTTTGGTTAAGCGTCTCGCCGCCGGTAAGCCGGAGCTGGCGCTGAAGATGCTCGCATCCGCATCGCAAGTGCTCGCGCGTCTGCCCGCGGACGGCTTTCCACGAAGCCGGCTCGCGGCCGAAGCGCTCGGTGACGCGCATGCGTTGGACCAAGGGCGGCCCGTGGCCACACTCGTGCTCGCTGTGCTGCGCGGCGGAGAAGAGGAGCGCGACCGCGAGACTTGGGCGCGTTCCGGTGTCTTGGTCAACGAGCTCGCTGCGCCCGTGCTCTTGCTGAATCTGCCGGCGGTGATGGACACGCCTGCGGGCCGGCTCGCGCAGACCGCCTGCGATCTCGGCACGCCCCTTCACCTCTCGCTGCGTATGTTGCTTCGGCCTACGCCGACGTGGCGCGTCCGAGGATGCGACGTGTTCGTGTGCGAGAACCCCAACGTCGTTGCCATCGCAGCCGATCGATACGGCTTGGATTGCGCGCCGCTCGTGTGCACGGACGGCATGCCCTCTGCGAGCCAGATCGTTCTACTGCAGCAGCTCCACGAGCAAGGCGCGATGCTGCGATATCACGGCGACTTCGATTGGCCGGGTCTTCGCATCGCGAACTTCGTCATCCGTACGTTCGGTGCGCGCCCTTGGCGGATGAGCGCGGACGACTACGCGCCTGGAGTGCACGGAAAGGCGCTTGAAGGGCCTAGCGTCGCAGCCTGCTGGGATGCCGAGCTTGCGCCGCGCATGGCTGCTTCGGGCATCGCCGTGGACGAAGAAGCCATCGCCGACGTGCTGGTTGGCGACCTCGCATGCGCGGGATGACGAACACGAAGAACCTGAATCCGTGTTCGACGTTGAAGATGCGCGCGAGCTCGCCCGCTGGGGCTGTCTTCCTCCTGCTTGGTGTGCGCGAGGATGGAAGTCTCCCGTTCGACATGCCCACGCTCGGAGACTACGAGCACGTCGGCCGTCCTTGATCGCGTGATGACGGAGGAGAAGTCCCTCGTCGCGTCGTGGAGCCGCACGCCTGGCTACGCGAGCGACACAGAGGACCGAGCGTTCGCCCAGGCGCTCGCTCGCAAGCGCGTGCGTTTTGCCTTCCCTGATGACTTCACGCTCTTCGCAAAGAAGCTTCAGGTGCGGCTGGCGGACAAGCATGAGAAGGGCAGCGATGAAGGGCGTGCTCTGCGTGCGCTTCGAGAGATCCGTGTTCACGCCGCGCCGACGTGGGAATCGCCGACGGTCGAGCTCTTCTTCTGGTTCATGCGCGGCGACGAGGAAGCCGACTTCGAGGGCAAGAGCTGGTCGGATCTACTCAAGGAATGGCTGAAGCTCGTACCTGCGTCAGGGCCCTTCCAGTCTGTCGAAGGCCAAGTCGCCGCGTTGGGTGATATGACCGCCGCGGAGTACGTAGGTAGCGACTCGTTGGACCTTGATCATCTCTCATCGCACGGCAGCGAATAGCCGCGGGCCAACGCGAGAGCTCACAAGTCATGAGCTTTCCCCAAAAGCGCACGCTCTCGATCGAGCGGTGGGCTCGCACGCGTGCCGTCCAACCGGTCGCCCTGTCCCTCATCGCGTGGCGCAAAGCGCGCGCCTCTCAAAGGGATTCGCCATCCCACGCGAGCGCGCAGCGCGACGCGTGGTTGCCGAAGCCCTGCTCACGCGAAAACGCCCACCAGAGTGGGCGTTTGGAGCGGGAGAAGGGATTCGAACCCTCGACGTCAACCTTGGCAAAGGATTTTGGGCCGTTTTCCCGCGTTGCGAGCCGTTACGAACTGAATGATTTCAACACCAGGCGTTACCCGGACGATCCATCCGTTACGCCAAAGTGGTGCTCCAAGTGGTGCTCCCGCGCGCCGGAGCACCACCGTCGAGATTCGAACCTGGCACGTGAACCCTGCCAGGCCCTAAATAGTGCTTGGACACCACCAGACAAAGCCGGACGAGGACGGAAACGCCTTCAGCCTAGCTCGCAGCGATTTCTGGAAGTGCCGCAAGAAGGGCTTCGCACCTGCAGCATCACTGGCCGCGAGACTCGTATCGAGGGTCATCGCCCGCCAGGCTCAAGGCGGAAGCGAAGGGCACCTTAATGAACATCCCGTCGGATGGTAGCGCCGCCCGACGCACTCTCGATCCAGGGCGTAGGCCGCTCAACTCGGCGGAATGTCCTCAAGCTCCATGGTTCCGTCGATGTTCACCCACAGCACGCGGTTTGCCATGTCACTACCCTGCGTGAAGGCGACGGCGGCGCGGATGGTCGCTAGCTGCTCATCGCGGTGCAAGGAGCCATCCTCTATCAAGATCATTCCTGCGTGCAGCTCGCGCTGGCGCGCGAGCCTCACGAAGTCATCGACGTTGGCGGTGACCAGAATGCGGTCTTCCTCGAACGCCTTGTCGAGAACGACTGGGTCTTCGACCCCGAGCATGTCGCGGTCGCGCACGTGGCACGCATCGGTGCCGTCATCGGTGCACAACGCTCGCGCTACCGAAGCGGATAGATTCTCATCGAGCAGCAGCTTTACGCGCACGGGGCCGACCAACCTTGGGATAGGCCGCCGTATACATCTTGGCGAACTCGATGTCCTGGGGCTTCAAGTACGGGTAGTCCTCGCGGATCTCTTGAAGCGTGTCTGGCCGCCCGCGAAGCATCATCGCTCCGATGTGCCGCACCGTAAGCCTGCTCTTCGGGAAGACCGGCTCCCCGCCCATGATGTCCGGGTTGATCACAATCTTGCTCTTCCACGCCTCGAAGCGCTCGAGCCTGTCCTCAACCTCTTCGGTAACCTC
>JAYUYY010000144.1:0-2797 GCA_043752225.1 Sandaracinaceae bacterium
CCAGCACCGAGTCGCCGGTTTGCGCGAGCACGAGCGGCAAGTTGATGCCCAAGCGCAGGCGATCGGCGATTACCGCCGAAAGCCCCGCGTGGCCCTGGACCTGGTCGGCGATCACCGCCGCGACCTCGTCGCCGTCCTGGTCGTAGCGAACGAGCGGCTTGTGCGCCCAATCGATGGCGAGCCGAATGCCGGGCCTAAAGCCGCCGCGAAAGTCGAGCGAGTCGCCGGCAAACCAGTCGCTGCCCGCTTCGGCGATGTCGAAGCGGTTGAGCGCGAAGCCCTGATTCTGCGCTGCCGCGCGCTGCGGATTCGCCACGCTCGCGACGAGGCTCGCGATCAGGCTCGCGAGGAGCACGACAGCCAAAGTGAGCAGAGCCGATTCAGAGCCACGCGGGGTCGAGCGCATAAGCGCGGCGAGTCTACGGAAGAGCGTGCCGGCCAGATACCCTCACCCTCGTTTCGCGGGGTTGGTGGCAACGCCGGTGCGAACCGTCCGCGCTACCTATTGGCGCTATCGTCCTTTTTTGGATACTGAGGCTGAGTAGGCATGGCCGACGATCCGAAAGGCGCCGCCGAGCGCAAGCGTCTGTCGGGCCCTCCGACGCACACGCTCATGCAGTGGAAGCCGCCTGCAGCGGCCACGCACGAGGGATTGAGCGTCGAGCGGCTGCGCGTGCCTGCCCCACTCGAAAACGACCCGAGCGCGCAGCCGGGCACCAGCCATTCGGACTCGAACAACGCGGAGCTGGGTGCGTTCGCGAAGACCGAGAACCTCTCATCGCTGAGCTTGCCGCCGCCCGCCCCGCTCGTGGTCGGCGACATCATCGGCGATCGCTACGTGGTCGAGCAGCACATCAGCTCGGGCGGCTTTGGCTCGGTGTACCGCGCCTCCGACAAGCAGATCAGCAATCACCAGGTCGCGCTGAAGTTGCTGCACAAGCCCGCGGCTTCGGATGAAGAGCGCGAGTCGGCGCTGCGCGAGCTGACGTTGATCGCATCGGTCAGCCATCCGTCGGTGGTGCAGTTCAAGGATTACGGCTGGCGCGACGGCTGCTTGTGGTTTGCGATGCCGTGGTACCGCGGACACACGCTCGCGGAGCGGCTCGCAGGCGTCGCGGGCGTCGACGATGGGCCCGTGCCGATGAAGCGCATCGAAGCGCATCCGATCTTCGAGCGGCTCGCGCAGGGCCTGGCCGCGATGCACGACGTCGGCATCCATCACCACGACATCAAGCCCGAGAACGTGTTCCTCGCCGACATCGCCGGCTTCTCGGGTGGCCTACCGGTGCTGCTCGATCTGGGCATCTCGACCAAGCGCGGCGAGAAGCCCAAGGGACTTACGATCGAATACGCGTCGCCAGAGACGGCTGCGGCGGCGCTCGGTGAGCCGGTCGGTCCGATCGGCGCGCCCGCGGACGTGTTCTCGCTTGCGCTCGTGTTGCGCAACGCGCTCGAGCCTTCGACCGCGCCTGCGATGGACGCGGACAACGCGCTCGCGCTCTTGCAGCGGCGCGCCAACGTGCCGGTCGAGCCGCCGAAGGCGCGTGAGCTGCGGTACTTGAAGCCGCACTTCGCGCGTTGGTTGAGCCTCACTCCGGACGAGCGCCCAACCGCCGAGGAGCTCGCGCGCGAATTCGTTCAGCTGATCGAGCCTGAAGAGCGGCGCAAAGCGCGCGTGCGTTTGCTGCGCAGGCTGGTGCCGATCGTGATCGTCGCTGCCACGATCGTGGCAGGGCTTTGGTATCAGCTGCGCCAGCAAGCGACCGTGCTGCAAGAGCAACAGACGGCGCTCACTAAAGAGAAGCAAGAGAGCCAGCAGATCCGGCGCGAGTCCGAGACGCAGCTCAAGCAACTCGAGCGGAAGAACGCGACGGCGCTCGGCACCGAACGGCAGCGGCTCGAGGAAGCGATCGGCATCGCGCGCAGCCTCGACAAGCAGCTTGCGCGCGCGGAGCGCGAGTCGGACACGCTCGGCAAGCGCGTCGATCGTTTGGTAGACGACCGCAGCAGGCTCACGAACGAGAAAGCCGTTTTGAGCGGCGAGCGCGATCAACTGGCGCGCGCGCGCGACCTGCTCGCGAGCGAGCGCGATGGGTTGGTCAGCGATCGCAACCGTTTGAACGCCGAGCGCAACGCGTTGATCGCGCAACGCGATGATCTCGATCGCCGCGCCGACGCGCTGAGCCGCGAGCGCGACGTGCTCAGCGCGGATCTATCGATGACCAAGAGCGAAGCGACGTTGGCCAAGAACGAGCTGCGCACCGTGCAGAGCGAGCTGACGGAGCTACGCAATGAGCGCAAAGCGCTGTCCAGGCGCGTCTCGGACTTGCAAGAAGAGCGCGACCGGATCGAAGCGATTCGAAGGTCGCTCGAGCGCCAGTTGAGCGCGCTCGACAAGGGCAGGCCACCGCAGCAGCCCAGACCGAGCCCCGCTCCCGAGCCCGCGCAGCCGAGCGAAACACCCTCACAACCGCGCCCAAGCCGCCCGACCCTCGACCCCACCCAAACCGGCCCCGGCTGGCGATAGGGGACGGTTAGGGGAAGATGCCGCGGGCGGCGTAGACGAGGGCGAGGCGTTGTAGGGAGAGCGCGAAGGCGGCCTCGCGCATCGTGCATTTGTGCTCGCGCGAGAACTCGAACGTGCGGCGGTACGCGCGCTTCATCGCTTTCTCGAGACGCGTGTCGACCTCGTCCAGATCCCAGCGCTCTTGGCGACGGTTCTGCACCCACTCGTAGTAGCTGACGGTCACGCCGCCCGCGTTGGCCAAGATGTCGGGGATGACGTCGATGCCGCGCT
>JAYUYY010000145.1:0-2795 GCA_043752225.1 Sandaracinaceae bacterium
CCCAGGCGCGAGCGCACGAAGCGCAGCGTGCCTTCGGTCGAGCGCATGTAGAGCAAGATCATCGTCTGCGCGGCCCAGTCCGAGACGAGCCAGGTCTTCAAGTACCGAATCGGATGCAACAAGCACGCGAATAGAACGCGCAGCGCGAGCGAGAAGCCCGCCGCGCCCTTCAAGTGCGGGGTCGCGACCAAACGGAAGAAGCCTGAGCCGCGGCCGTAGCGCACCATCTCGAGGTGCGAGTGCTCGTCGGTCTGCAGCAGTGAGTTGATCGCGATGCCCTGCGAGTGATCCTCTTTCTTGAGGCCGTTGGGCACGGTGACGAAGATCAGCGACTCCGAGTTGGTGCGCACGCGGCGGCCGAGCTGCTCGGAGAGCTTGGGCAGTGCGGTCTGATCTTCTTTGAGCTTGAGCAAGAGCGAGTTGGTGCCGAGCGCGCCGCCCGAGAAGATCACTTTGCGCGCGCGGTATTGCACGTGGTTGCGCGAGAAGTACGACTTGCCTTGCAAGCCGCGGATCGCGTAGCCGCCGTCGCCGTCGGGCGCGACGTGCACGACCTCGGTGTCGGCGTGCAGCACCAGGCCGTGCTTGCGCGCGAAGAACAAGTAGTTCTTGTCGAGCGAGTTCTTCGCGCCGTGACGGCAGCCGGTCATGCACGCGCCGCAGCGGATGCAGCCGGTGCGCTCGGGGCCTTCGCCGCCGAAGTAGGGATCGGGCACGGTCTTGCCGGGCTCGCCCATGAACACCGCGACGTGCGGGTTCTCGAACGCGTCGGGCGTGCCGCGCTCTTCGGCGACTTCCTTGAGCACGCGATCGGAGGCGGACAAGAACGTGGTCGGCTTGGCGCCGAGCATGCGGCGCGCGGTTTGGTAGTGCGGCGAGAGCTCGTTCTCCCAATCCGCGAGGTGACCGAAGCCCGGTGCGGTGAAGAAGCCGCGCTTGGGGATCGGCAACGTGTTCGCGTAGGTCAGCGAGCCGCCACCTACGCCGGCGCCCGCGAGCACCTGCACGTGCCGAAACGGCCGCATTTGAAACAGGCCGCGGAAGCCGAAGATCGGCGCCCAGAGCCAGCGCTTCACGTCCCAGTTCGTCTCCGGGAAGTCCTTCGCGGTGAGCTCGCTGCCCTTTTCGAGCAGCAGCACTTTGTAGCCTTTTTCAGTCAGACGCAGCGCGCACACGCTGCCGCCAAAACCAGAACCGACGATGGCGTAGTCGTAAACGGGATCGGTGCTCATGGACGGCGACTTCATACGCGGTTTCGTGCGCCCGGGCGAGGGCCGCGTGATCGCGCGCGAGCTCGAGCAGCTGCGCCTGTACGCGGTTGAAACATGTGCGAAAGGTCGGCAATGCCGGCGAGCCGCGGCGCGCGGCCTTGTGGAGCGCTCGCGCGCGCGATACGCGGCGGGCGTGTACGGCATCGCGCTGCCCGATTCGCTCACCCCGGAAGAGGCCGCGCTGCGGCTGGCTGACGCGACAGGATTGTGCTTTCTCGATGGCGACGCGGCGCACGCGGATGGCCGCTACGCGTTCGTCGCTGCCTCCCCGGTTGAGCGCGTGCGCGTGGAATGGCCGGCAGCGGATCCGCTCGCTGCGCTGGCGCGGCTCGATCGCACGGGCGAGGACCCGCCCGTTGAGTTTGCGGGCGAGGACCCGCCGGCTCTGCTAGCGCTTTCGCCATCCGAAGTGCCGCGCTGGATCGGTTACGTCGCCTACGACGCGTGCTTGGTTGGCAAGGCGCGGATGCCGCGACCGAACGGGCGGCCGGTGCTCGATTTCGCGCGTTACGACGCGGTCGCGGCGTTCGATCTAGTCGCGCAACGCGGCGCCGTGCTCGGCGACGATCGGGCCGCGTGCGAGCGCTTGTCGGAGGCGTTGCAAAGGCCGGCACCCGCGATCGAACGCGCACGGCTCGGCGGGCTCGAGCTCGGCTCCGAAGCGCGTCATTTGCATGCGATCGAGCGCGCGCTCGAGCACATCGGCGCGGGCGACCTCTATCAAGTGAACCTCGCGCGCGAGCTGCGCGCGCAATTTTCGGGTGCGCCGCTCTCGCTTTTCATGGCGCTGCGACGGGCGAGCAGCGTGCCGTTCGGGTTCTATTACGACGACGGCCTGCGCATGATCGCCGCGCGCACGATGGAGCGATTCTTGCGCTGGGATCGCAGCACGCGCGCGCTGCATACGCGGCCGATCAAGGGGACGCTGGCGACCTCGGCCACCACGGCTGCCAAGCGATCCGGCTCACAAGCGCTCGCAAGCGATCAGAAAGAGCGCGCTGAGCACGCGATGATCGTGGATCTGATGCGCAACGATCTTTCGCGCATCGCCGAGCTCGGGAGCGTGCGACCGGAAGGGCTCTTCACGGTGGAGCCGTATGCGCGGCTCTTGCACTTGGTGTCGACCGTTCGCTGCAAAACGCGCGAAGAGGTCACGTTGGTCGACGTGCTGCGCGCGACGTTTCCGCCCGGCAGCGTCACCGGCGCGCCGAAGCTCGCGGCGATCGAGCTGATCGAGGCGCTCGAAGACGCGCCGCGCGACGTGTACACGGGCGCGCTCGGCTTCGTGGATCGCAGCGGTGGGCTCTCACTGGCGGTCGCGATCCGCACGGCGATCCTCGATCCGATCGAGCACCAGCTGCGTTACTTCGCGGGCGGCGGCATCGTCGAGGCGAGCGTGCCGGCGCGCGAGCTGGCGGAGACCGAGCTCAAGACGCAGGTGCTGCACGACGCGCGCAGCTGGCTCGAGCAAGCCGCTCGCTAGGTGCGCGTGAGCGAAGCGAACCTCGTGAAAAGGTGGGGCCC
>JAYUYY010000146.1:0-2793 GCA_043752225.1 Sandaracinaceae bacterium
CTTGCTCGGGCGCCATGTAATAGGGAGTGCCGAGCGCCATGCCGGTGCGCGTCAGCCCTGGGCCGAGCGCTTCGTTCGACTCGCGCATCTTCGAGATCCCGAAGTCGAGCACCTTGACGAAGTCCGAATCGTGGCCGCGCCGGATCAGAAAAATGTTCTCGGGCTTCATGTCGCGATGCACGATGCCGCGCGCATGGGCGGCCGCGAGCGCGCTGCACACCTGCGTCGCGATGTGCACCAAGCGCGAAATCGGCATGCTGCCGTCATGTTCGATCACCTTGGTGAGCTCGACGCCGTCGAGATACTCCATCACCAAGAAGGGCGAATCGTCGTCGAACGTGCCGACGTCGGTGACCTCGATGATGTGCTCGTTGCCGACCGAGGTCGCGGCCTGCGCCTCGCGGTAAAAGCGCTCCACGATCTCCGGGTTCGAGGCGAACTGCGCGTGCAAACACTTGATCGCCAGGCGCTTGCCGATCAGCTCGTGCTGACCTTCATAGACAGCGCCCATGCCGCCCTCGCCGAGCTTGCGCACGATGCGATAGCGACCCAGTAGCAACAGCCCGAGCTTGGCGTCCGGCGTAGGCTGCTTGGTGGTCAAGACGGTCGCGCTCCCAGAGCGACCTGATTACCACGCGCGCCGACCACCCGTCACGAGCTCGGCAAAACCCCTGATGACTCAGCGTGGTCGACCGTCACGGCGGCTTAGCGCACGCTTGCGGAACGCGACCGCGTGCATAGCGTCTCGCGCATGCATCTCGACGGATCTTGTGCATGCGGCGCGGTGAGGTTCTCGCTCGAGAGCGAGCAAGCGGTGCCCTATCAACGTTGTTATTGCAGCATCTGCCGCAAGGCCGGCGGTGGCGGTGGATACTCGATCAACCTTGGCGGCGCTGCGGACACGTTGCAGGTCAAAGGTCGCGAGCACGTGCGCGTGTTCCGCGCGCCGATCGCAAACGAGCAAGGCGTGCGCGAGCCGAGCGAGCACGAGCGTCACTTCTGCACGCGCTGTGGCTCGCACCTCTGGGCCTTCAATCCGGCCTGGCCCGAGCTCATCCATCCGGTCGCCGGTGCGATCGATACGCCATTGCCCGTGCCGCCCGAGCACACGCACATGATGGTCGCGTCGAAAGCCGCGTTCGTCGCGATCGAAGGCACGCCGAGCGACGCGCGCTTCAACGGCTACCCGGACCTCTCGCTCGCCGAGTGGCACAAGCGCCACGGCTTTTGAGCGCGTTCGCAACATCGTGCTGACGGCGCGCTACACCCACTTCACGCGTTAGCGGCTCATTCGATCGAGGGCATGCCACCGGGCAAGTACGCCGTGCTGCGCGCTCGTGCCGGGATCTGCGCGGCGTGTTTCAAGCCGTGCCCACGCTCTCCGATTAGAGACGCGGCGCGGTCTTGAGCGGCGTGCCGGCCTGGAAAAGCTGGCCATGCGTGCAGGAATTCACTCCGCATCTAAGGCGATCGTGTGCCGCGTACACCGCTTTTTCGAGGTGGTTGTGCGACGGTGCTGCCCACGGGAGCCGCAATTCCCGGGCGCAGCCGTCGGCCGCCCGGGGGCGGCATGCACCTTTTTGTACCCAGCACACGCCCTCCGCAATCTGGCTACTGCGTCGCTCATCGCGAGCGCGCTCACCGTCGCTGCGATCGAGACGCTGCGGCATTGCCCCGACGCGTTGATCCGCGTCTCGAGCTCGCCGACCTGGCTCGAGCACGTGCACGTGCTCTTCGCGAGCGCCGCGTTGCCGCTTTCGTTCGCGCTGCTCGGTAGCGCGTGGCTGCTCGTCTGCGGAGCGCTTGCCGAACGGCTGTTGCCGCAAGGCACGCGCTCGATCTTACAAGGCCGGCTGCGGCGCATCGCGTTCGCGTGGGTCGCGGTCGGCGTGCCCGCGTACGCGATCGCGCTCGCGGTGATGGCCAAGACCAGCGCGTTCAAAGCCAACACCGCCTTTCGTCTCGCGCTCGTGGTGCTGGGTCTCGCACCGCTAGTGCCACCACTGCTGCGCTGGCTCTCGCGACTGCTCGCGCGCGCCATCGGGATGGTCAAACGCCGCGCGCCGATGCTGCTTGCCGCGCTCTCGATCGCGGCGCTCACGGGCCTCGCGCTGGCAACCCAACCGCTCGCGCTTCGCTACGGGCTGAGCCAGCTGCTCGGCTTTGGTCTCACCACGATCGCGCTGGTGCTCGCGTGGGCGGAGCTGATGCCGCGGCACGATTCCAACGCGAGCAGCGCACGGCTCTCGCTGGGCGCGCTCGCGGCATGCTGTGCGCTGAGCGTATCGGCGCTGTTCTCGCAGCCGAGTCGCACGGCGCTCGAGCACTTCCATCTCGCGCGACCGGCGTCGTGGTTTGCGCGGGCTTTGCATCGGCTCCCGCCGGACGGCGATCGCGATGGCTACTCCGCGCGGCTCGGCTTTCTCGATGGCGGCGACTGCGATGACAGCGATCCCACGCGCAGCCCGGGCGCGCCCGAGCTGCTCGACAATGGCGTCGACGAACACTGCTTCGGCAGCGACGCGACGCGCTCGCTCGCGCAGCTGCGCACGCACGCGCCTGTTCCGCACGCGCCGGCGCTCACCGCGACCACACCCAGCCTCGCGCCCGCGAGCGTGGTGATGGTCGTGCTCGACAGCCTGCGTTTCGATCGCGGCTTCGCCGACGGCATCGACCCAAAGGTCACGCCCGCGATCGCGCGTATCGCTTCGAGTGCACGGCGCTACGCGAGCTTTCGAACCTGCGCGCCGCGCACCCACGAATCGGTTGCGGACTTGCTCGGCTCGAGCTTCG
>JAYUYY010000147.1:0-2791 GCA_043752225.1 Sandaracinaceae bacterium
CGAATCGTTCTGCGAGTAGTGGTAGTCGTGGCCGGTGACGCAGCCGATCAAGCCCGCGCCGTGCTCTTCCTGATAGCCGTCGCTCTGCGGCTCGCCGCCGTGGATGCTCATGCCTTTGAACAAGATCAGAGCTTGCGCGAAGGGTTGCAGCGGCGCGATCGGCGTCCCCGCGAGATCCATGATCGAGCTCGGATCGGTCGAGCCGGGATGAAACGAGCCGCCCTTGAAGAACATCACGAAGCGCGGCGCATCGACGAACGTGCCGCCTGCGATGTAGCCCATCGCGCGCGCGACCGGCGTGAGCACGAACGCGAGAACGCCAAAGCGCTTGATCAGCTCGCGACGCGTCAACCGCCCTTGCTGGATCCTCATGGCGCCTCCACACGCTGCGAAAAGCTCGCCGACTGCGCCAGCGCGCGCAGCCCGGCCAAAATGTCTTGCCGATCATCGCGCGCGAACGCGAAGAACATCTGACGCAGCACGGGATCGTCGGCCTCTGCTTCGTCGCGACCCATGTAGAAGCGGAACATCTGGCGCGTGAAGCACTGCTTGAAGCGCGTCGAGCCGGTGAGCCCGCGCAGCGCATCGACGCCGGTCTGGGCTTGCAACGGGCCTTCGTCGAGGAAGTCGATCGCGATGCTCGCGTCCACCGGTAGATCCATTTCGTCGTGCGTGCGGAAGCGACCGAGCGCGTCGTAGCCCTCTTGCATCGAGCCGAATGGGTTGATGAACGCGTGGCAACCGATGCACGGCTGCACCGAGGTGATGCTCTCGATGCGCTGGCGTTCGGTCGCGTTCGGCGTCATCGGCAGCGTGGTGGTGACCCCGGGGGGCGGTGCGCCGAGCGGTAAGCACATCACCTTGCGCGTGAAGAACACGCCGCGCTTCACCAGCCGCGTCGTGGTCGGCCCCGAGTGCGAGGCGATCACTGCAGGCTGCGTGAAGATGCCGAGCCGCTCACTCGGCTCGAGCGTGATCAACTCATTGTTCGCGCCGACGTTCGTGTCGTAGAGAAACGCGGTCTCGGGCGACGCGAACGCATCGGTTGCTTGCGTGATGCTCTTGAGCGAGGGCGCATCGAGCATCAGCTCGCGCGACAAGAACGCTTTGAGGTTTTCAACCGCGGCGCTCGCAACCGCTTCGGTCCACTCGGGGAAGACGCTCGCGGCGAGCGCAAAATCTTTGGGCTCTTTGATCTCGAGCCACGCGATGAAAAAGCGCAGCAGTTTTTCGCGCGCGAGAGGGCTCGCGAGCACGGCGTCGATCTGCGCCGAAGCTGCCGCATTGGCTGAAAGCTGCAGTGCGTCGGGTGGCGCGTCGGCGAGCGCGTACGCGAGGTGCTGCAGCTGCACTTCGTGCAAGAGCGCACCTGTGCCATCGGTCGAGACCTCTTCTCGGAAGACGTAGCTCGGCGAGGTGAGGGCGAGATCGACCAGCTCCGCGGTGGCGATCGGCAGGCCGTGCGCGGCAGCGCTCGCGACGAAGAAGCTCTTGAAACGGGCGAGCTGCTCGGGCGGTGCGATGCCCCGGAACGCGCGCTTCACGAACGCTTCGGCCGCTTGCTCGAGGCACGCGACCTCGCTCGCGGAAGCGCAGTCGACGACGCTCGCGGGGTTCTGCTGCACGCGCTCGGCGATCGCGCTGACCCAACTCGCATACGGCGTGAGGTTCGAAGCGTTCCAGCTCAGGTTGTCGCTGTACTCGTAGTTGGTCTGCAGCGGATCGCTCGGCATCGTGCTGGCGATCGAAGTCTCATAGCTCGTAGGCAAGAGCGCTTGTGTCGTGAGATCGAGCTGCGCGCGGGTCAGCCGGAAAAGACGTTTCTTGCCGCCCGCGGCGGTCATGCCCGGGAAGTACTGCAGCGCGAGCTCGAACAGCTCGGGATCCTCGGCGCGCATCTGCTCGTCGAGCTCGCTCGGATCGGCAGGCGGCATGTCGACCCCGGGCAATGCGGGGCCATTGCGCACGGGATCGCCTGGGGCGTGGCCGCGATCGATCGAGCCGGTACAGCCGAGCGTGCCGACACAGCCGAGAACGGCGACGAAGCTCGCGAGCACGAAGATGCGTAGGTTTGGCGTGGAACGCATGCTCTCGAGCTACACAGAGGCACGTGCGCTCCAAATGTGGTCAGGACTTCTCGATCAGTTTTTGGTGCTAGCGTCGCCGGCGATGCGCGTGTTGCTCGTCGCTTGTGGGGCTTTGCTCGTGGGCTGCAGCGCGGTCACCGGCCCGCTGCTGCACGAGGTCGCGCAGGCGGACGTGCTCTCGGACGCGGGACGCGACGGCGCTGTAGGCACGCTTCCGATCGAGCAGGACATGTCCTGGCAGTACCAGCTCACGGGCGCGCTCGAGCTCGAGCTCGACGTGGATCTGTTCGTGATCGACTTGTTCGAAGCCGATGCAGCCGACATCGCGCAGCTCCACGCGGACGACAAGGTCGCGGTCGCGTACTTGAGCGCAGGTACACGCGAGTCGTTTCGATCGGACGCCGCGGATTTTCCCGACGAGGCCGTCGGCACCACGCACGCCGTGTATCCCGACGAAGCGTGGCTCGATGTACGCGCCGAGTCGGTGCGCACGATCATGGCTGCGCGCATGCAGCTCGCGCGCAGCAAAGGCTTTGATGGGCTCGTGCCCACGAACATGTCGGGCTATTTGCACGACACGGGCTTCGAGCTCAGCGCGGCCGATCAGCGCGCGTACAGCGAGTGGCTGACGCGCGAAGCGCACGCGCTCGGGCTGTACGTCGGCATGACCGACGACTTCGAGCAAGTTGCGCAGCTCGCACAGC
>JAYUYY010000148.1:0-2784 GCA_043752225.1 Sandaracinaceae bacterium
GATGCGCCGCCGCAGCTGCTGAAGCCGAAGCTCCAGCGCAGCTCGAGCTTGGCCGGCGCCGAGGTGAGCGAGAGCGGCGGATCGTAGACGACCGTCGTGTCGTCGCCGACGACCTGGATCGGCTGCGGGCCCGAGACCAGCGTGTCCATGACCTCGACGTTGTCGTCATCGAGGCCGTAGAGCACGACCGCGTAGCGACCCGGCATCAGGTGATCGAAGCGCACTTGGCCGGCTTCGCAGTCGGCCTCTTCGATGAAATCACCGCCATCCAACTCGGCCCGAATCGCGACCACGCCCAGGTCCTCGCACGTGCGGCCGTTGCCCAGCTCGAACGGCACGACGAGCACTCCGCTTTGCGGCGCGTCCTGCCCTCCACAGGCCGAAAACACCAAGGCCGACATCCAAGCGAGAGCGACGGGTTTGAGCGGGCGCATGCGACTCCTCCGGGTTGAGAACACCACGGTGTGAGTCTATGGGCGACAATGTAGGCTGCCAAAAAACTGGCTACCGGGCCTCATTCGCGGCTTTGGCGGCTTCCCACATCTGGTCGAGCTCGGCCGCGGGGATCGTGTTGATCGCTCGCCCCTGCTCCTTGGCGCTGGCCTCGACCGCGCTCAGCCGCTCGCCGAAGCGCAGCAGCGTCTCGCGCAGCGACGACTCGGCATCGACGCCGAGCTTGCGGGCATAGCTGGTGAGCGCGAACAACAGATCGCCGAGCTCACGGCTCGCGTGCTCCATGTCGCCGGACTTCACCGCAGCGTCGAGCTCGCTTAGCTCTTCATCGACCTTGGCGCGCGGTCCCGTAGCGTCCGGCCAGTCGAAGCCGAAGCGTGCGGCTTTTTCCCCCACTCGTGTGGCGCGCAGCAACGCTGGCAAAGAGACCGGCACACCCTCGAGCGCGCCGCGATCTTTTTTCTCGAGCGCTTTGAGCTGCTCCCAGCGATGCAACACCTCGGCCGACGTGCTCGCGTGCTCGTCGCCGAATACATGCGGATGGCGTCGCACCATCTTCGTGCAGATAGCGTTCACGACGTCGTCGGGGCCGAACCATCCCTTGACGCTCGCGAGCTCGGCTTGAAAGACGATCTGCAGCAGTAAGTCGCCCAGCTCTTCGCAGAGATCTTCGGGCGAACCGCGATCGATCGCATCGGCGACCTCATGGGCTTCTTCGATCACATAGGGCCGCAACGTCTGTAACGATTGCTCGCGGTCCCACGGACAACCATCCGGAGCGAGCAGCCGCTGCATGATCTGAACGAGGCGTGGTAGGGTGCTGCCATCTTGCGGCTGTCGCATGGCGATGGCTTTTACCCCATGGGCTACAAGAAGTCGCAAGTCAGCGTGGCGAGCATCGTGGACGCAGCCATGCGTGTGATCGCGCGTCAGGGCTATGCGCATACGAGCTTGATGGACATCGCCAGCGAAGTCGGCATGTCCAAGGGCGCGGTCCACTACCACTTCCCGACCAAGGAAGCCTTGATGTCGAAGGTGCTGGAGACCGCGTGCGATGCGGTCGCCGAGCGCACGCGCGAGGCCTGGACGGCGAAGGAAGGTAACCCGGTCGAGCAGCTGCGTGGCGCATTGCGCGAGCTGTGGCGTGTGCGTTCGGAGCTCTCGAACGAAGCCAAGGTCGTCGCGGACTTGCTCGCGCAGAGCTTGCACGATCAGAGCTTGCGCGAGCCGCTCGCCGAGTATTACCGCTTCGCGTCCTCGCAGGTGAACGAGCACCTGGCGCTCCACCTGCAATCGCTCGGGCTCAAGCCGAAGGTCGACATGGCGATGGTGCCGCGGCTCCTGCACGCGATGCTCGACGGCCTCTTGATGCAGAAGATCGTGGACTCGGCCGCGATCCAAGAAGAGTTCGTGCTGCAAACGCTCGAGACGCTCGCGTTCGCGCTGTTCGAGATCGATCTCGAGAATCCCGCGCTCGCGGGCCTTGCGCCTGCCTGATCGATGGCCTTCGCCGGCATCGAAGCTCAGCTGTCCGCGGTGCGTGTGCTCGATCACGCGCTCGAATCGGAGCGCCTCGCGCAAGCGTATTTGTTCGCGGGCCCGGACGGCGTCGGCAAACAAAAGACGGCGACCGCGCTCGCGAAAGCAGCGTTGTGCGTGAGTCGCGGTGCGCACGACGGCGGCGCGGCCTGCGACATCTGCTCGCGCATCGACGCCGGCCTGCACCCCGACGTGCGCGTGTTCGCGCCGCGCGATGAAGGCGATCGCAACCTGCAGGTCGAGTATCTGCGCAACGAAGTGTTGCCGCTGACCAAGTTCGCGCCGTTCGAAGGCAAGAAGGCGTTCTTCATCTTTCCCGAAGCGGACCTGTCGTTCCCGCCGCATCACGCCGAAGCCGCGAACGCGATGCTCAAGACGCTCGAAGAGCCGCGACCCGCGGTGTGCTTCCTGCTTTTGAGCGGGCGTCCGGATCGCTTGCTGCCGACGATCCTCTCGCGCTGTCAGCGCGTGCGCTTCGGCGCGCTCGGGCACAAAGCGCTCGATCGCATTCTCGCGGAGCACGCGGTCGCAGAAGAGATGCGCGGTCCGGCGATCGCGCTCGCGGGTGGCAGCGCGAGCCGTGCGCTCTCGCTCGCCGCCGATGGACGCGCTCAGCACATGCTCGACTGGGCGTTGCGCATCCACGGCGTGCTCGGCAGCACGATCGCGGGCGGGCTCGGCGCAGCGGGCCGCGACGCAGGCGCTGTGCTCGAGCTCTCCGAAGAGCTCTCGCGCAGCGATGAGCGCGACTTGGTGTTGGAGTCGCTCGCTTCTTTCTATCGCGACGTCGCA
>JAYUYY010000149.1:0-2782 GCA_043752225.1 Sandaracinaceae bacterium
AGCCGCTCGGCTTCGACGCGACCGAAGCGCCGCGACGCGACGAACACGGTGTGCTCACCGGCCGCAGCACCCGACGCGAGCCGCGGCTCGACGCGCACCTCGACCGGCAGCCCGATCGCACGCGCCAGCGCGCGCACGAGCTTGCCTACGCTCGCCGGCTCGCCATCAGGCAGGAGCTCTTTGGGCTCGGGGCTCGGCTCGGCGCGATCAAGCAAGATACGCGCGCAGCGCTCGAGCGCGACCGGCCCGACTTCGGTCGCGACGATCGTCGCACCGGTGCCGTAGCGACGCTTGGCCAGCGGGCGCACCGCGCGCGGCCGACCGAGCGCGTCGATCAACATCAAGTCCAGCTCGAGCTCATCGAGCTTGTCGAGGTAGAGCGTCGGGCACGGCAGGTCGTGCGCTTGGCGGCGCAGCTCGTCGAGCGCGCGAAACGCCGCGTGCGGCACCGGCTTGCAGTCGAGCGAAAATCTCGGCAGCAGCGCATCGCCGCGGTTCAGGCATGCGGTCAAGCGCGCGCGCTCTTCCTGCGCGTTCTCGGCGGTCAGCGCGGGCAACGTCCGCGCCGCGCTGCACAACACCTGCAGCTGGTGCTCGAACGCCTGCACGAACGGCGACATGCCGAGCTTGGCGACGCCCGCGTTCGCGAACACGCTCGACGCGCCGCTCTGAGCTTCCTGAATCGCAGCCGCGCGCGCTTTACTCTCGCGCGCATGCAACACGTCGGCGATCGAGATCACGCCCGCTTGGTCGCGCGCCCCGCTTACAGCTTTGCGGGCGCGCGCAGCCACTACAACAGCTCCGAGGCGATCTCGGCGAGCTCACTGCGCTCACCTTTGCTGAGCGTGATGTGGCCCGCGATGCCTTGATGCTTGAAGCGCTCGGCCACGGTCGCAAGACCGTTGCTCGCCGCGTCGACGTACGGGTTATCGATCTGATCGGGATCACCCGTGAGCACGATCTTTGAGTCGGTGCCGCAGCGCGTGATGATCGTCTTGACCTCGTGCGGCGTGAGGTTCTGCGCCTCGTCCACGATCAAGAACTGGTTGGGCAGCGTGCGACCGCGGATGTACGTGAGCGGCTCGACCTGAATCGTGCCGGCCGAGAGCAGCTCTTCGTAGCTGCGGCCGGTATCAAAGCGCGCGGCGCCGCCGGTCGTGAAGATGTACTCGAGGTTGTCGAAGATCGGCCGCATCCAGGGACTGAGCTTCTCTTCCAGGGTGCCGGGCAAGTAGCCCACGTCACGGCCGAGCGGAAAGATCGGGCGCGATACCAAGAGCCGCGCGTAGCTGCCGTCGCCGAGCACCTTGTGCAAACCCGCGGCCACCGCGAGCAACGTCTTGCCCGTACCCGCGCGACCGACCAGCGTCACGAGCCGCACGCGATCGTCGAGCAAGAGATCGCATGCAAACGATTGCTCGACGTTGCGCGGCCGAATGCCCCACATGCCTTCGCGGCTCACGCGCAGCGGCGCGAGCACCTTGTCGCGCACGTCCATACGGCCGAGCGCGGTGTGCTTGGGATTGGTCGCGTCGCGCAGCACGATGCACGTGTTGGGCGCGAGGTCCGGCGCGTCCTTCCAATTCGCGAGCGGCACCGGCATGCGCTTGCCGAGCAAGTCCACGATCTCGGTCGGCGCAATAGCCTCGGCGACGCCGCTGTACAGCGTCTCGCTGTCGATCTTGCCGCCTTCGTAGGTCTCGGCGCGCAACCCGAGCGCATCCGCACGGATACGCAGGTTGCTATCCATCGTGACGAAGATCGTCGGCGACTCGGGATGCTCGTCGCGCTCGACCAGCGCGCACGACATGATCTTGTGATCGGCCGAGCGATCGTTGCCCTGCGCCAGCACCGACGCCGGCGTCGACACGCGCAAGGTGCCGCCTTCGTGCGGCAGCGGCACGCCCGACTGCAGCCGGCCCTTCTCGCGCAGCTCGTCGATGAAGCGCGCGATCATGCGGGCGTTGCGCCCCAGCTCGGTCGCGTCGCGCTTGAAGTGGTCGATCTCTTCGATCACGTAGATCGGAAGGACGACTTCGTTGTCTTCGAACTTGAAGATCGCCCGCGGATCGTGAAGCAGGACGTTCGTGTCGAGGACGTAGAGCTTTCGCACTGGTTCTGAAGGTAGCAGTTGGGATCTGGCGATACCACCGATTTATCGCGGGCAATCGGGGTGCAGGTGGGCGCTCTGCGTCGTGCAAGAGACCGGTGCGTGGCGCGCACGAGCAGTGCTACGCTGCACGTGCACGCACGGCCCCTTTCGTGGCTCGCTTCACGAAGGTTTCAGTCGCGCGCGAGGTGATCATGGCGGCAGCCTCATCCGAGTCTTTGGTCGCAAGGATCGCGGCGCTTCAAGACTACAAGCGCTACGAAGATCTCCACTGGGAAGGCTCTTTCGAAGAGTACCTAGCGCTCGTCCGTGAAAAGCCCGAGGTCACGCGCAACGCGTTCCAGCGTTGCTACGACATGATCGTCGGCTACGGCGAAGAAGAGTACATCGACAACAAGAAGCGCCTTGTCCGGTATCCGTTCTTCAAAGATCCGATCGACAACGGCAAAGACGCGATTCACGGCCTCGACATCCCGTTGATGCGTTTGGTGCACGTGCTGCACGCGGCATCGCAAGGCTACGGCCCCGAGCGCCGCATCATCTTGTTGCACGGCCCGGTCGGCTCTTCCAAGAGCACGATCGCGCGGTTGCTCAAGAAAGGCCTCGAGACGTATTCGCGCTCGCCGGCGGGCGCGCTCTACACCTTCAAGTGGACCAACTTGAAAGGTACGG
>JAYUYY010000150.1:0-7183 GCA_043752225.1 Sandaracinaceae bacterium
TCGCCCGAGGAGCTGCAGCACATGGTCGAGGAAGCGACCAAGTCGGGCACGCTGCACCCGCAAGCGGCCGAGATCGCCTCGCGCGCGCTCGGCATGCCGTCGCTCACCGCGTTCGACGTGATGGTGCCACGCCAGGACGTGCTGATGCTGAGGCGCGAGGCGACGCTCGAAGAGGCGCAGCACGTGGTCAGCGAGCGGCCGCATACGCGCATCCCGATCTACGACGGCACGCGCGATAACGTCGTGGGTTACGTCAACATCAAGGACCTCGCGACGAAGAGCTGGGCGCTGCACGCGTCGATGGCGCAGCTGTCCGTAGCGGATCGCAGCTCGATCGCTTCGCTCGAGGTGAGCACCGCGATGCGGCCGCCGTACTTCGTGCCGGACAGCAAGCCTGCGATCGATCTGATGCGCGAGATGCAAAAGGCACGCATCCCGCTCTCGATCATCGTCGACGAAGGCGGCGGCATGGCCGGCATCGTGACGATCGAAGATTTGATCGAAGAGCTGGTCGGCGAGATCTTCAGCGAGCACGCGGACCGCGGCAGCGATTCGATCGTGCCGAGCGGCGACGCGTCGATCGTCGCCGGCACGACGCCGATCCGCGAGGTCAACCGCTTGCTCGACCTCGACCTCGCCGAGGACGGCGAGTGGAACACGATCGCGGGGCTCACCATTGGGCTGGCCGGCCGTATCCCGGCGACGGGCGCGAAAGTCGTGACCGACAACGGCGTCGAGATCGAGGTGTTGGATGCGTCTGCGCGCCGCGTTCGCTCGGTGCGCGTGCGTAAGGTCGACAAGCCGGCTGCGTAGTCGCTAGCAGTCGCGAAGGTCTGCCAACCTCGGAGCTTGCGCGCGTCGCAGATTGTGAGTGAGCCTCCGCGCCCGATGCTTACTCGATGTTCGTGGGTTGCGCTGGCCGTAGCGCTGCTGTTTTCGACTCAACGCGGCGTGGCGCAGGACGCTGCGGAAACGGAGTCGATCGGTGCGCGCGCAACGGCCACTCGAGAAGCATTCGAGCGCTCGCGCGGTGCCGATCAGGTCACGCGCACAGAAGCCGACGAGCGCAGCGCCGGCAACGCCTCGCAGATGCTGGAAAGC
Organism: Sandaracinaceae bacterium; assembly: GCA_043752225.1. GTDB lineage: Bacteria > Myxococcota_A > Polyangia > Polyangiales > JAFGIB01 > JAYUYY01. Next base: position 1,102 of record JAYUYY010000150.1, read on the forward strand.
GCCGAAGGCGTGACCGTGCAACGCACCGCCAGCGGATCCGGCACGCCGATCGTACGCGGCCTCACCGGCTATCAAGTTCTGCTCATGGTCGACGACCTCAGGCTCAATGACGCGCTCACGCGCGCTGGCGGAAGCGCCTCGCTGAACCTGGTCGATCCCGAGAGCATCGATCACATCGAAGTGATCCGCGGGCCCGCATCGGTGTTGTATGGCTCCGACGCGCTCGGCGGCGTGGTGCACGTGCGCACGCAACGACCGAGCGCGAGACCCGACTCCGCGACCGACAGCAGCGCCACTGCGTACGTGCGGAGCGCGAGCGCCGAGCGCGCCGTGCGCGGACAAGCGAGCGTGCGCGGCGTCTCCGGCGATCTCGGCGTCTTCGTTTCGGGAGGTCGCGGCTCGAGCGAGCAGCTCAACCGCGGCGGTCATCTCGCGCCGCAGCCTTATACCGGTCACGAGGATTGGTCGTTCGCGAGCCGGCTCGAGCTGGCCGCGTCGCGCAACCATCTGATCGGGCTCTCGCATCAATCCGGGCACCTGTTCAATATGCCGCGCCCCGACGTGTCGGCGCCCGACGACGTGCAGACCACGCTGTCGCTCGATCGCGAGTCGGGAGTGCTCACGTACGACGGTCGCTTGTTGGAACGCGCGCTGAAGCTGCATGCCTATGCCGGCGCGACGCTGCGGCGCGAGCAGCGCGAGCGCGTGCGAGACGACATCCAGAACGAGCGCGACGAGGTCCTGACCTATCACGCGGGCGTGCGCGGCAGTGGCTCACCGTACGCGGGCGCGAGCCTCGAGGTCGGTGCCGAAACCAATATCGAAGATATCGCCAGCACGGCGCGCACGACCGATGCAGGGGTGACGACCGAGGAGGACCGCGGCCGCTACGTCGATGGCAGCCTGTATCAGCAGCACGCGCTGTACGCGCTGCTCACCCATACGCTGCTGAGCGATCTCACGTTGCTGGTCGGTGGGCGGCTCACGCTCGTGCACGCGAGCGCGCCGCTCGATCCGTTGTTCGAGATGTTGCCCTCTGCCGACGCGGAGCTCGATCGCACGTTTCTCGGACCGGTCGCTTCGGTCGGGTTGCGCTACGACATCACCGACTCATGGGCTTGGGTGGCGAGCGTGCTCGGCGGCTTTCGCGCGCCCAACCTGGAAGACTTCCAGGCCTTCGGAGGCGGTGCGCGCGGCTTTACGATCCCGAACCAAGATCTGCACGAAGAGCGCTCCTGGACCTTGGAGAGCGGCGTCGAGCTCGAGACGGCATCGTGGCAGGCGAGCCTGTATGTGTTCGGCAGCGCGCTCGACAGCCTGATCGTGCGCGTGCCCTCGACGCTCGCCGGCATGACGGAGCTGGAAGGTGCGCCGATCGTGACACGTGAGAACGCCAGCACCGGCGTGCTTGCGGGCGCTGAGGTCTCGCTCTCCTATCTATTCGATTCCGGTTTTTACTTGGGGCCCTCGGCGTGGCTCACCTGGGGTGAGACCACGCGTCCCGGCGATACCGGTGCAGAGCTCACGGAGCCTGCATCGAAAGTCCCCGGCCCCACCGGCGTCTTCCGCGTCGGCTACGCGCGGCGCGGGTCACCATGGTTCGGCGAAGCCGCGATCACCGGCCAGCTCACTCAGCGCCGCCTCAGTGAAGGCGACAAAGCCGACGTCCGCCTCTGCCCAGACGGCCCCGAGACCTGCAACCGCGTGCCCGGCTACACCGATTTCTCGCTGCACGGCGGCGTGCGGCTTCAAGAACGTTTTCTGATCACGCTCGCGCTCGAGAACGTCTTTGATACCGCCTACAAGACCTACGCCTCGGGTGTCGGCGCGCCCGGCCGCAACATCGTCCTCGCGCTGCGCGGCACGATCTAGTGGTCTGACCGAGGGGCCACCGCGAGCCCAAAGCGACTCACTCACACGCGCTCGCGCACTGGTCGACGACGCACGTATCGATCGCGTACGAACGCCCGATCGCATAGTTGGGGTCCATTTTGCGCGCGTCGATGTCGAGCGCATTGGTCGTGCCTGCGCCTGCCTCGACCTCGGCCCGGCACGGGCCGTTGGGCGTGCGGCACGCGAAAGAGGTGCCACAAAAACACTCGCTGTCGAAGCAACCGCTCGAGCGCACGCACGCCTGAAGGTCCACGCACAACGCGCCGCGCGCTTCGTCGCTGTCTGCGAAGCAAGCGAGCTTCGGCTGCGTGCAGCCCAAACACAGACACACGTCGCAGGTCTGATTGGTGATCGCGAACGTGTCCAGGCACTGTCGCTGCTCGGCGGTGTAGCCGAGATCGCACTGCTGGTTGCAGCCTGACGCGCTGTCGCAATCCTCGCCGCGCTCACGCACGTCGTTGCCGCAGATCGGCATGCAGTCCGCATCATTGAGCGTGTTGGCGCCCTCGGGACAGCAGTCGTCGCCATCGGCCAGCGCAGTGATGGCGACGTGCGCGCAGTCGATGTTGCAGTTCATCGCGCTGCCGGAGAGCACGTCGGTCGTGCACGCATTGTCATCGTCGCAATCGGCGGGGCAACGCTCGGCGTCGCCGGCGTCGCCGCTCGGCTCGGGCTCGCAGGTCTCACCTTCGCTTGCCTGCACGATCCCGTCGCCGCACGACGCCGAGCAGTCATCGTCGTTGCTCGGCATGCAGTTGCCCGGGCAGCAGCCATCGCCGCCGGAGCACTGTGCCTGCAGCACCACGCACTCGGCACGACAACCGGTGCCGTTGAGCGCGCGCATCACGCAGTCCGAGAGCGCGGGGCACTCCGTCGGGCACACGCCCGGCGCGTCGGATGCGATCCCGAGATCGCAAAGCTCGGTGCCGGTCACCAAGCCATCGCCGCACCGCGTCACGTCACCCGCATCGCCGACCGGCACGGCCGCGTCTCCGCTCTGCCCGCCCATACCGCCGGTGCTTTGACCGCCGCTCCCGCCGGTCGCGCTGCCCGCGATGCCACCACTACCGGAATCGCTCGACGAGCCTGCCGGCCGCGGCTCCAGTCGCTCGTCGAACACGGAACAAGCACCGAAGGCCAAGCACAGGCTCAGCACGCATTTCCGTAAGCTGCTGGAAACGGTCACGCGAGCCCTCCAAACCCACCACCGTTTTCATCATGCCCGAGTTTCAGCGCGGGGTGATAGCGATCGACGAAGTAGACCGTTTGCGAATAGCCAGTCTGCGTACGCTCAACGCCGCGTCGTGCGCGCTACCCAATCGGCGTTGCGCTCGAGCGCAAACGGCTTGTCGGATTGGGGATCAATCCAGTGGGGCTCGAGCGCAATCGCGCTGGCCGCGCAGCTCGGCCGTTCGAACCAGCAGTGGTCGGCCGTCGAGGTCGCAGGCATCGCAAGATCCGCCGCACGCACGATGATCCAACCGCTGCCATCCGCGCGCAGGCACTGATCGGGATCGGAGCACTCGGCGGGCGAGAGGCCGGTGATCATGTTGAGCTTGGCGGCCGTGCCGTTATCGCTATCGGCCTCCCCGTTCACGACGCGCAAGCGATCTTTGGGCAGCATCGAGGCTGCGTCGCCGCCATAGCCCGTGACCCACACCGCTCGCACGCGCGACTCGTGGTTATAGGCCATCGCCGCGACGTAACCGCCTTGGCTGTGTCCCCACGTCGCGATGCCAAGATCGCAGTCGACGTTCGGCAGCGCACACGCCGCGGCGATCAAGCTCGCGGGCCTCGCGCCATCGAACAAGCACGCGAGCTGACCCGTGTGATCGCTCAGCCACGCGATCGCATCGTTGTCGTAGCGCACCGACAGCGCGACGAAGCCGCGACGCGCCATCGCCTCGGTGACCGCGAGCGCCGCAGACGAATCGTAACTAGCGCCGGGATCGGTCGCGACGAACGCGGTGGCGACGAAGTAGAGAAAGAGCGGATGAGGCTGCGCGCTGCCCGCCGGTTCGTGACCGCGCGTCGGATAGCTCATCGAGCACTGCGCGCTGTTGCTCACGCTGCCCATATATGCGGGGCCGGTCAGCTCCTGGGTCTCATATAGGATTCCCGCGTCGACCTCTGCATCATTCGACCCATCCAGCTCGTCGACCGGCACGCCGGCGTCATTCGTCGGGCTGTCGACCGGCAGACCTGCGGCTCCGGCTGCGCCACTTACGCCACTTACGCCGCTGAGGCCGCCCGAGCCCGACATCCCGCCCGCGCCGCTGACGCCGGTGCCGGCACTGCCCATCACGCCAGCGCTCGCCCCTGCCGCGCCATTGTTCTCCCGCGGTCCTTGCGGCGGCTCAAGCCCAGGCCCTGTGCACGCCAACGCGAGGCTAAGCGACAACCACAGCGACAGTGGAGAGCGAACGCGCACCGGGTGAGAGTAGGCTCGTGCTGAGCACGAAAGCCAGGCGCCTTGCTACTCGAGATCGCAGCGCCAAGCTCTGCGGTCGAACGAGCCGGACCCAGGACTGCAGTCGCTGGTCGCGACCGGCGCGCGCGATGCACAAGTCGTTGCGCACAGTCGCGACGCTCTCACAGAAGGCGGGTGCCGATGGCACGCTGAGCCCGCTCGGGGCTCGATCAAGATGTCGATGCCCGGCTCGACTCGCTGCGTCACTTCCTCGATGCGGTCACGCAGACGATCCAGGCCGCTCGCTTTGACATGTGCCGCACATGCAAGCAGGTTCAGTGCGTGTCGAAGATGCTTCAGATCCGCAACGTCCCCGACGCGATGCATCGCAAGCTCAAGGCGCGAGCGGCGATGGCGGGCCTCACGCTTTCGGACTACGTCCGGCTCGAGCTCGCACGCGCGCTTGAAAAGCCCACTCGCGAAGAGCTGCTCGCGCGTCTCGCGGCAAGCTCTTCCGTCGTCCTGAAGCCGAGCGCCGCTGCGCTCGTGCGTGCGGAGCGTGAGGGCCGGTGATGGTCTCAGCCAACGTCTAGCGGCATCGCCCGGCATTCGCGCCAGCATCGAGATCGTGTAGGCCGGCGGCAAAAGGGTCGGTTAGCCGATCGCGGTGCGTAGCGCGGCTGCGGCTTCGCGTACGGCTGCGCGACCGAGATCGAGGTATGCGTACATACTCGCGAAGCCGTGGATCGCGCCGTCGTAGCGCGTGAGCGTGCAGCGAACGTCGGCCGCTTCGAGCGCGTGCGCATACGCTTCGCCTTCGTCGCGAAGCGGATCGAATTCTGCGGTGATGATCAACGCCGGCGGCAGATCGTGCAGGTCCGTGCACGCGAGCGGCGAGGCCAGCGGGTGGCTGCGCTCTTCGACCGTCGCCACATAGTGATCGCGAAACCAGTGCATCGCGTCGCGCGTGAGGAAGTAGCCGGTCGCGTTCTCTATATAAGATTGCGTGTCGAGCGATCGCAGATCGGTCACCGGATAGAGCAGCAGCTGAAAGGCGAGCAGCGGACCGCTCTCGCGCTGCGCTGACAGCGCGACCGCGGTCGCGAGCGTCGCGCCTGCGCTGTCGCCGCCGACGGCGATGCGCTGCGGATCCACGCCGAGCTTTTCGGCGCGCTCGCACACCCAGCGCGTCGCGATGTACGCGTCGTCGACCGCGGATGGGAACTTGTGCTCGGGTGCCAAGCGATAGTCGACCGAGAACACCGCGCAGCCCGCGTCGACGGCGAGCTGACGGCACAGCGCGTCGTGGCTCTCGATCGAGCCGAGCACGAAGCCTCCACCGTGGAAGTACACGAGCGCGCCGAGCACCTTGGGCGCATCGAGCGGACGGTACTCGCGCATCGGCAGCGCGCCGCCGGGGCCCGACACGCGGTGCTCCCGCACGTCCGTCGCGGGACCAGGCGGCAACTTTTGGCGCTCGCGCATCGCACGCGCGGCAGCGACCTCCATCTGACTCAGATCCGGATTCCCCTGCTGCGCGATCAGCTCGAGGAGCGTCTTGCATTGGTCGTCGAGCGGCATGAGCCGTCATACCACGCTCTGCGGGGCGCTCGCTTAGAGCGGTCGCTCGCGCGGCAGCTTCACGCTCGGATCGAGGTTTCCTTTGCCCGGCACGTGGTTGATCTCGAGCCGGATGCCGTCCGGATCCTCGAACAAGAGCGAGTAGTAACCAGGTGCCCATGCGCCGTCCTCGGGCGGATGAACGATCGTGGCGCCGAT
>JAYUYY010000151.1:0-2775 GCA_043752225.1 Sandaracinaceae bacterium
CTTGCGATCCGCGCGCACGTCCGCGGGCTCGTCGTCGCCCTCCATCATCGGCAGCGGGCGGCCCATCAAAGACTTGGGCGCCGCGCGCTCGAGAAAGCCGCGCAGCTCTACGCGAAAGGCTTCGACATCGCTCATCTGAGTGCTCCCCAGTAACCGCCGCGTCGTTCAGACGCGAGCAGCGCGAGTGGAGCAAACTTCAAACCGCGAGGGAAGGGCTTGAAGCGCCTGCTTCAAGCGATTGCGGTGAGCTCGCCGGTGCAAAAAGCACAGCGCGTGGCCTTCTTTTGCACGCTGGAGAAGCACAGCGGGCACTCGCGCGTGCTCGGCTCGGGCGGCGCCGGCGGGTGGCCCTTGAGGCGATTGACTTGGCGCACGAGCAGAAAGACCACGAACGCGAGGATCAAAAAATCGAACGACGACTGCAGGAACGTGCCGTAGGCGAGGACGGGTGCGCCCGCGGTCTTGGCAGCCGCGAGGCTCGGAAAATCCTCGCCGTTCAAGCTGATGAACAGGCTCGTGAAGTCGACCTTGCCGAGGGCCAAGCCGAGCGGCGGCATCAGCACGTCGTTCACGAGCGACGACACGATCTTGCCGAACGCGCCGCCGATGATCACGCCCACGGCCATGTCGACGACATTGCCGCGTACCGCGAATTCCTTGAACTCTTTCAACATGTCGCTCTCCGCTGTCTAAGCCAGGCGCCCATCACGCGTGATCACGCGTAACGCGGGCGGCCCTGATTGAACACTACGAAGATTGAACACTGCGAAAAACGACGACTGCGAATCTTAGTGGAGCCGAGGGGAATCGAACCCCTGACCTCTACACTGCCAGTGTAGCGCTCTCCCAACTGAGCTACGACCCCGAGGGGCTGGCTTCATACACCGCTTCATCGGGCGCCGCAACGCGCTCTTGAGGGGGAACGCACGGGGTCTGCTTCGATCCGAGACGCGCTGAAATTTTGGCCGGCGGCAGGCCGCGGAGCACGCTCGCTCCTGTCGTGCAGCAGAGCCGGTTTACGAGTGTTGGGTTGGGTCTTGGGCTGTTGCTGGCGTGCGGCAGCCTCGTCGTTGCCTGCAGCCCGCAGCCGCGTGTGGCGCTGCTTGAGCTGAGCTCGCAGGTGTTGGGTGAGCCGCAGCGCATCGAGCCTGGAGCGCAGCTCGAGCTCGCGGGTGCTGGCTTTCCCGCAGGGCAACGCGGTGAGGCGCGCTTCGTCGGCGCGGTGCATGCGCCGGGACGCGCGTCGCGCAACGTCGACTGCGAAGCGGAGGTGACCGCGTCGAGCACCGATCGCCTCCACGTTTCTGCCGAGCCGCTGCTCGCCGAGCTCGGCGCGCGCGGCACCTTCGACGGTCGCGTCGAGGTGGCGTTCGCCGCGCAGGATGCTGAGGTCACGCTCACCGGCGCGGAGCAGGTGTCGTTCGACTTCGCGGATCCCGCTGCGAGCTCGGCGGCGCAAGAGCATGCGCTGCGCGTCGACGCGGACAAGCTGCTCGATCGCATCGGCTTGGTGGTCGAGCTGGATGCGATGACGCACGACGGCGTGCACGTTCGCGGAGCGCTGCCGGGTAGCGCTGCAGCGTCGCTCGGCCTGCGCAGCGGCGATGTGCTCGAGATGGCGGGCGGCGTGCGCGTGCATGCGCTTGGTGATCTGGTGCCCGCGCCGAGCGCAGCGATGCTCGAGCTGCGCGTTCGCCGCGCCGGAGCGAGCCGCGCACCGCTCGTGCGCGTGCCGCTCGACGGCGTAGTCGTGGTGAGCCCGTTGCCGCTCACGCGCATGTCCTGGCTGCTCGGCTGGGCGCTCGCGTGCAGCGTGTTCTTTGCGAGCGGTAAGCCTTTTGCTTCGCGCATCGCGCGGTTGCGCGCGCGGTTTGCCGCAGTGCACGAGCTGACCTTGCCGCTCGGCTTGTTCGGCGCTTGGTCGCCCGAGCCCGAGCGTCGGCTGCGCCGGCTCGCGCTCGCTCTAGCGGTCAGCTTTGCAGGCGTGTTGCTCGTGTGCTTCGAGCCGGCCGCGCTCTTGAGCGTGCGCTCGATCACGCTGTACTTGCCGATCGTCGCGGTCGGAGTCGCGCTCGCGCTGATGCAAGGCAGCTCGAGCGCGCGCGATCGCGTTTCGTTGAGCGCGCGCGTCCACGCCGCGCTCGCGTTGCTCGGGCGCATGGCGGTGATGGGCGCAGTGCTCGCCTGCGCGTGCGCGCTCGCAGGCACGCGCGCGCTCGACGGCATCGTGGCGACTCAAGGCGCGCTGCCGTGGAGCTGGGGCGTCCTGACCTCGCCGGCGTTGCTCGCCGCGTTTCCGCTGTTCGTCGTGTACGGCGCGCAGATCGGTGACGCGACGGAGCCGAAAGAGCTCGCCAATCCCAGCGCGTTGTATCGACTGGTCGAGCTCGAGCGCGTCGTCACCAATGTGGTGCTCGCCGCGCTCGGGGCCGCGATCTTCTGGGGCGGCTGGCAGAGCACGCAGTGGCTCACGCTCGGTCCATGGCCGGAACGCTTGCCGGGCGCGCTGCTGTTCGTGCTCAAGGCCTGGTGCATGGCGATGTTGCTCGCGAGCTCGCGGCGCGCGCGCGTGCGGTTGGGCGCGCTGCACACCGCGATCCTGTGCATGGTGATGATCGGCTGCTCGGTGCTCGACGTGTGGCTCGAGCCCGGCGAGAGCGTCGCGATCGTGATCGGGCAAGGCTTGTGCGTCGCGCTGCTCGGGCTCTTCATCGCCGCCCTCATCACGGGTTTCAGCGCCAAGCCGAAGCGCGATCAGTCACTTTGGATCGCTGC
>JAYUYY010000152.1:0-2773 GCA_043752225.1 Sandaracinaceae bacterium
GCGATCGCGGCGTCGAAGCGCAGCGGTCCGACGATCGTGCGGTAGCGCAGGCCGAGGCCGAAGCTCATCTGTGGGTAATTGAAGCGGTACGAATTGCCGCGGCTGACGTCACCCATGTCCCAGAACGTCGCGGCGCCGAAGCTCTCGGTGATCGGGATGCGCAGCTCGAGCGAGGTCTCCCATTGCCGCAAGCCGCCGCTGATCAACCTTCCGTTGATGCGCTCGACGTCGCCAAGCGTGTTCGGCGCGTAGCCGCGCACGCTGTTGTGACCGCCGCCGCGCAAGCGATGGCGCAGCGGTCCGAGCTGCGCGAGGTTCTGCAAGAAGTGCGCGTCGATCGCGTCTTGCTCGGTCGGCGCAGCGGTCGGATCTGGCGCGCTGATCGTGCTGTCGGTGACGGTCATGAAGCCGAACCGCGCACGCCCCGCGAGCACGATCCCGAACGGCAGCGCGATGTACCCGCGGCTGTCCTGCGTGAGTCGCACGTAGTTCCAGTCGCTCGGCAAGAAGTAGCCGGCGTGTTGAACGCCGAACGTGAAGTAGCTGCCGCGCCGCGGGTTGCGTGGATCGTCGCGCAGGTCCACGCGCGCGAGATGAAAGAAGTAAGCGAGCTCGGTGTTCGGGTACGGCTTCTGGCTGTCCGGCAAGAACAAGTCGGTGTTGATCGAGCTCGAGAGGCGCAGCATGCCGTTGAAGAAATCGCGCTCAGGGCCCAGGCCCGCGACGATGTCGTGGCGAAAGAACCGTCCGCCATACGGATCGGGACCGCGGTCCCAGCGCACGCGTGCGACGAGCGTCGTGCGCGGCTCGACGAACGCGGGCTGACGCAGCTCCGCGGTGAGCAGGTTGCCGAAGCTCGAGCGCTCGACGCCTGGGAAGGGATCGTCGAACACCAACCTCGGGCGTTCTTCGATGCGCAAGCGCCGCATGCCCCCGAGGAAGTTGCGGTGCTCGACGCGGCCGAGCAAGTGCGCGTCCCACTGCGCGAAGCTGTCACCGGTGCCTTCGTCGGCCGCGTCTTGCGAGAACACGCCGCCCGCCTCCATGCCGACGCCGAACCCGAAGCGGATCGGCCGACCGGGCACCACGCGCACCACGAGATCAACGATCGGTTTGCTTTCGTGCAGGTTGCGCTCGATGTCGACCGAGGCGAACGGCCCGAGCGCGTAGATCGCGCGTTGCGCATCGCGCAGCGCTTCGAGGCTGAACGGTGAGCCGGGCGGGATCGCGGCGGCTTCTCGAATCACGCGCGAGGACAGCGAGCCGTTGCCCGCGACGTGCAGGGTGCCGAACGTGCACGCCGGTCCGGGCGTGACCGTGTACGCGACGCGCACCAGCTTCTTCTCGACGTCGACGTGAACGGCCGCGGTCACCGACGCCTTTGCATACGAGGCGTCGAACAGCGCGCGCTCGATCGCCGTTTTGCTTTGGTCGTGCAGCTCCTCGTCGAACGGCTCGCCAGGCTCGAGCAAGATCGCTTCGCGCAATTCTTCCTTCACGCTCGGGTCGAGCCCCGCGTCGCCGGTCAGCGTCAGCGAGTAGATCAGAGACGGCTCGCCCTCCTCGACGGTGATGCGCACCTCGGCGGTGCGATCCTCTGCGTTCTTCTCGATCCGCGTCATCGGCATCACGACGCGCGCGTCGTAGTAGCCGCGCGCCACGTACCAACGCTCGACGCGATCGAGATCGCGCTCGAACGCGGTGTCGTTGAGCAGCGGCCATTCGGACCAAGGCCACGTCCACAAATCCACGGGGGTGTGCGAGCCGTCGAATGGCGGGATGCCGCACTGCGGCGCCGCGCCTGCGCCGAGCGTGAAGCCGAAACGCTCACGCTCGCGCGTCGCGAGGCATACGAGCAACGCTTGATCGTCGAGCTTCTCCGCGCCGCGAATCTCGACCGAGTCGATGCCGTATCGACCCTTGGGCACGGCGGACGCACAGCCGCCAATCGCCAGCAGCAAGAGCATTGCGACCAGCGCGCGTGGGACGCTCGGATGGAGCTTCGGTGCGAGGGTCGTCACAGCGCGGTTACGATGCGCTCGCTACGCCGCAAGCGCTTGCCAATGCAGAGAATTCGTGATCATGTGCAGGCGGTTTGCGGCCGCGCCCGAGGTTGCCACATGGGATCAGAAGCGTCTAAGAGCCGCCGCACCTTTTTGGGACTGCTTACGATGGCCGGCAGCGCGGTGATCGGGTTGATCGTCGCCGTGCCCGGTGCGTCATACGTCATCGACCCGTTGCTCCGCGGATCGGGCAAGAAGGGTCGCTGGGTTCGGCTCGGCGATCTCGCGAGCTACAGCAACGATCATCCGACTGCGGTGCCGGTCGAAGGCGAGCATGTCGACGCGTGGACGCGTGCGGACAAAGTGCGCCTGGGCATGGTCTGGATCCGCAAGAAGGGCGAGCAAGTCGTCGCGCTCAACGCGGAGTGCCCGCATCTCGGCTGCAAGATCGGTTACGACAAAGCGCACAAAAACTTCGCGTGCCCGTGCCACGAGAGCGCGTTCACGCAAGAGGGTGCGCTGCTCGGTGGTCCGGCACCGCGCCCGATGGACGCGCTCGAGTCGCGCGTCGTCGACGGCCAAGTCGAGGTGCGCTTCGTGCGCTACCGCGCGCAGATCAAAGAGCAGATCGAAGTCGGCTGAACAGCTGCTCGAGAAACTTACGGACACGAGCCATCCATGCTGAGCAAGGTCACCGACTGGCTCGATAATCGTACGGGCTACCGCGCCCTCGTTTCACACGCGCTCGACGAAGAGATCGCAGGCGGCGC
>JAYUYY010000153.1:0-2772 GCA_043752225.1 Sandaracinaceae bacterium
GGCGCACATCCATTTGCCGGTGCAGTCGGGATCCGATCGCGTGCTCAAGCGCATGATCCGCCGCTACCGTCGCGCGGAGTACATCGAGCGCGCGCACGCGCTGCGGCTCGGACGCCCTGGGCTCACGCTCTCGACCGATATCATCGTCGGCTTCCCCGGCGAGACCGAGGAAGACTTCGAGCAGACGCTGTCGCTGGTCGACGCGGTCGATTTCACCAGCGTGTTTGGCTTCAAGTACTCGCCGCGCCCGCACACGCCGGCGCTCAAGCTCGAGGACGACGTGCCGGAAGCCGTCAAATCCGAGCGGCTCGATCGCTTGTTCGCGGCGGTCGACGTGCATCAGCAACGCCACCTCGCGCAGCTCGTCGGCAAGCCTGTGCAGGTGTTGTTCGAAGGCGCGAGCAAGTCTTCGCCCGTGATCGCCGGCTCCACCGCGGCACCACTGTCGCGCTTTTCAGGTCGCAGCGAGCGCCATGAGATCGTGCACGTGGATGCGCCGGCGGGCTGCGATCTGCGCGGCCAGCTGCTCGACGTCGAGATCACGCACGCCGGTAAGCGATCGCTTCAAGGACGCTTGCTGAGCGAGCCGACGGCGTCGCGCGCGATCGCCCCGAGCGCAGCCAACACCCGTTTGCGCCTGCCCGTGGTCATGGCGTGAGGCTAGCCGCTGTGAGCGCGCGGAAGCGACTGCAGCCGTGGCTTCCCGCGATCGCATACATGGCGCTGATCGCGTTCCTGTCCTCGCAACCGCACGATGGGATCAACCTCGACAACATCCCGCTGCGCGACAAGGGCGTGCATTTCGTCGAGTTCGCGATGCTGGCGATCTTCAACGCGTACGCTTTGGCACACTCGCTGCGCGCGCCGAGCGTGCTGCGCGTGGCGCTGATCGCGATCGCGATGACCACGATCTGGGGTTACATCGACGAGGTGCATCAAGCGTTCGTGCCGGGTCGCACGTCGGACGCGGTCGATCTGCTCGCGGATTTCCTCGGCTCGATCGCCGGCACGTCGGCGTATTTGATCGCGCGCTCGTTTCGTCGCGCGTGATCCACTACATCTAGCGGCGTCTGCCGCGCGCTTGCCACAATCTTGCTTCGCGCTCGCGGATTGGCGTCGACTCAGGGAATGCGCTTCTTGCAGACTGCGAAACCCATGACGGTGGCAGTCACGCCCACGCAAGCAACGCACGAGCTGAACGAAGACGGATCGTCTTCGTGGCCAAGCGACGACGAGCTGGCGGTTGCCGACGTCCCGCCCGCGCGCTTCCTGCGCGCACAGGTGCGGCTGTGGACCGAGACGCTGCACGTCGATCGCGGCGCGGGCCTCACCGCCGACTTCCGCGAGCTCAGCGTGCCGGTAATCGCGCTGCGCTTCGAATACGAAGGCTTCACGATCGCCGCCGGCGATCTCCGCGAGCGCGTGTTCTGCGCCGGGGAGGGCTCGCTCGCCCCGCGCGGCCGCGATGCCGAGGCTGAGAGCCGCGCGCGCATGGTGCTCGAAGGTTTTGGCGCGATCGAGCTCGAGCTGCTCGAGGGCTATGCCGCGGCGCCCGATTCAGCCGCGGACTACGTCGTACAGCTCGAAGCGCACGCGCAGCACCTGTGCGCGTTCACCGCCCACGCCGTACCGCAGCTGCGCGCGCTCGGCTTCGCGGTCGAGATCGCCGAGGACTACCCGTACCGCGTGCTGACCGAGCAACCGTCTTGGTACGCGGTCGTGACGGCCGACGCGAAGAAGCCGGACTGGTTCAGCCTCGAGCTCGGCATCGACATCGACGGCCACCGCGTGTGCCTCCTGCCGGCGCTGCTCGATCTGATCGACCAGACCTGCAAGAGCGGCGACCTCGCGCGGCTCGCGCCGGAGAGCCCGCGCTATGTGCGCGTGCCCGATCGCGAGTGTTACGTCGAGGTCCCCGCAGAGCGCTTTCGCACCCTGCTGCGCGTGGTGAGTGAGCTCTATCAGGGCAGCGATACGCCGAGCGAGCGAATCGAGTTTCCCGCGTCGCGCGCGCCAGCGATCGCCGATCTCGATCGCGTGTTCTCGAGCGGCTTCGCGCACGAAGCGCTGTTGCTCGAGGGTGGCACCGAGCTGGTCGGTCGTGCGCGCGCTTTGCTGACGCCCGCGTCGGCGATCGAGACGACGATCAAGAGCGACGGCTTCGTGCAGGCGAGCTTGCGGCCGTATCAGCTGGCGGGTGTCGCGTGGCTCGAGCGCCTGCGCGCGCACAACGCGGGCGGCGTGCTGGCCGATGACATGGGCCTGGGCAAGACGCTGCAGACGATCACCCAGCTCGCGCGCTACGTGAGCGAGCACGGCGATGTGCCTTCGCTGGTGATCACGCCGACCAGCTTGGTCGGCAACTGGCAGCGCGAGCTCAAGCGCTTCGCACCGCAGCTCAGCGTGTGCGTGTACTTCGGTCGCGAGCGCGCGGTGCGGCGCCCGCAGATCGCGACCAGCAACGTCGTGATCACCAGCTACTCGGTGCTCTTGCGCGAGCTCGAGCTGCTGCAGAAGCAGCACTTCGGCTACCTGGTGCTCGACGAAGCACAGGCGATCAAGAACCCGCGCAGCCAAGCCGCGCGCGCGGTCAAAGCGCTCGATGCGGATCATCGCGTGTGCTTGAGCGGTACGCCGATCGAGAATCACCTCGGCGAGCTGTGGTCGCTGCTCGACTTCGCGATGCCGGGCCTGCTCGGCAGCGAGTCGCAGTTCAAGTCGTTCTACGCCGGGCCGATCGAGGCGGGCGATGAAGAGCGCACCGCGGCGCTG
>JAYUYY010000154.1:0-2762 GCA_043752225.1 Sandaracinaceae bacterium
GGCCGGCTTCGATCCAATACACGGAGCCGTTCCAGGCCCGCAGCCCGACCAGCTGATCCGTAATCGCCGCGACCTCTGCGACTGGACCGCGGTAGCGCGAGGCCTGGCGGATCCAACCGTCGCTCGCGAAGTACACGTGCTCCGCGTCCGCGTCGATCGCATCGCCGCTGTCGACGCCGGTCGCCAGCGTGCGATGCCTGCGCGTTTGCTTGTCGATCGCGAGCAAGTCACCCGAAGCGCTCACCGCGTAGACGTGGAGGTCGTCGATCGCGAGCGCGCTCAAGCTCGCTTGCTCGAGCAGCAGCTCGACCGTGCCGCCCGCGATCGGGATCCGGCGCAAGCCGCCAAAGCCGGTGAAGTACAGATGCTCGGCATCGAGGACGAAACGCGTGGCACCACCGACGCTCGCGAGCACTTGCTCCGTGTCGTCCTCCGGGCACGCGGTGCCGGGGAGCGTCTTGATGCGCGGCGCACCCGCGTCGTTCGGCTGCGCGGCGGCGTCGTGGGCTGTGCCATCGAGTGGATGCGCGTCGCGGGCGTCGCTGCAGGCGCAGAGCAGCGAGCAGAAGAGCAGCGCGCGCCGACTCATGGCTCGCAGCTCCCGGGCAAACCCATGCCCGCTTGCAGCACGCAGTTTCCGCTCAAGCAGTCGCTCGCCTCGATGCACTGCATTCCTTGCTCACCGGTCGAGCACGCGCCCATGCCCGGCTTCTCCTCGACGCAGATGCGCGAGGTGCATGCTGCGTCGCTCTCGCACGGCGAGTGGATCGCGTTGTCGGTGCAGCTGCCGAATGAGCCCGCGCCGCCACCGCTGCATTGGCCGGCCAGACAATCCGCGCCGTCCAAGCACGCCTGTCCAATGCCGCCCGGCTGGCACTCGCCCCACGCGCTCGGCTCGGCGACGCAGAAGCCATCGCGGCATTGCGCGTCTTCCAGACACGCGTCGCTGCGAATGCCTGCCGTGCAGGCGAAGGACGGCGCTTCATCCGACGAATCGGGGCGCGGCGCGCAATAGCCCTGATCGCAATCCGCATCGGTCGCGCAGCTCTCGGCGATCAAACCCGACGTGCAGGTGAAGGCCACGCAGTGATTCGATGCACAACCGGCTGAGCGCCCGCACGGTGCGCCGAGCGATCCGTCGCTGCATTGATGCAGCTCATCCGTCACCGTGACGCAGCGATTCGGCGCGTCGCATTCGCTCACCGCTAAGCACGGCGTCGCAGGGCCACCCGGTGGTTGGCAGGTTCCGGGATAGCGACCACTGGGCGTCGTGTGAGCGCACAGCAGCCCGGTCATGCAATCCGCGTTGCGATGACAGACCTCTCCCGCTTCACCCGACGTGCACCAGCCCATGCAATCTTCGGAGACCGCACAGGCGCGAAACGGAGGCTCGCACTCCGTGGTCGCTGCGCAGCTGATTCCGTCGTCGATCCCCAGGGCCGCACAGCTCGGCGGCGGCGCATCGAGCTGGGCGTTGGGTACCGCGTTCGGCTCGATGGTGGCGTCCGGCGTCGCGTGCATCATCGGCTCGCCGCTATCTGCCGTGGGATGATCCGCCGCGCTCGGGCACGCGAAACCAAACAGGGCTGCGACGACCACCCACGCTCGAAGCTTGCTCACGCAGCCAGCATCTCAGCGCCCGCCGCGACCGTAAAGGCGCTCCGGCGCGATCAGGCACGAGTCGCCGAGCTCGTGCCCGAGATAACCCACCTGCTCCGCATGCGCGTCCGCGCGCTCGAGCAACGCGCGCGGCGCAAACGCTACGAGTAGACCGAAGTGGCTGGTGCCGGGCGCGTGCATGCCGGTGAAGACGCCGTCGACCACGCGGCGCTCGAACGTCGGGCCGAGCACGAGGGCCGCTTGCCCGCGACCGAGAACGAGCTCGCCGGCGTGGTCGGCCGCGCACGCCTCGAGCGCGCGCACGGCCGTGGTGCCGGCCGCGATTACACGACCAACCGCCGCGCGCGCAGCGGCTACGGCGGTCACCGCGGAGCGATGGATTTCGTAGCGCTCGCCCAGCGGCAACCTGCGATCGAGCTCGGCCGATCCCGTGGACGAGATGCCCGCCGCATGCGTGACGTGACCGATGTGCACACCGCCTTGAGCAGCGCGTGCAGCGCTCCGAACGTGATCGGCCGCCCGGCCGACGGCGCTTCGAAAGCCCACGGCGCGCTCGCATAGCGGCTCTGCACATGGAACAGCGAGAGCGGCTCCCGCACGTAGGCGTATTGGATCGGCTTACCGACCGCGTAGAGGCCGCGCAGCAGCGGCAAGAGAGACTCGGGCGTCGCGGCGCGACTCGGCCGCAACATCCGACAGCTGCGCGTCGCGCGCGGTGCCACGCAAGATCAAATGGCCAAGCTCTCCGGGCTGCCACGCGCGACGTGGGCGAACCTCGAGAGCGGTGTCGCCAACCCTACGCTCGCGGTGTTGCATCGCGTAGCCGTCGCGCTGCAGGCGCCGATCGAAGAGCTGATCGGCGAGCCGCGCGCCGAGGCCAAGCACTACCCGGCCGGCTCACTGCCCGCGCGCATGCGCGGCCTCGTCACCGTGCGCTCGCTCTTGCCGGACGACGTGCCGGGCATGGTGATCGAGCGCATGGAGATCCCGGCGGGCGCGCGGCTGATCGGCGTGCCGCACACGCCCGGTACACGCGAGTACCTGACCTGCGAGTCGGGCTCGATGGTGTAGGTCGCTTCTGGACACAGCTACACGCTCGCGGCCGGCGACGTGGTCGTGTTTCGCGGCGACCAAAAGCACTC
>JAYUYY010000155.1:0-7132 GCA_043752225.1 Sandaracinaceae bacterium
GCGTACCCTTGTGGCGCATCTGTATAGCTGTTCGACCTTCACGATGACGCGCTCGCTCGCGTCGAAGAACAGAGAGACCACCATGGGTAACGTCACCAGTCGCGCAAAAGGCAAAGTCGCAGAGCTCGCAGGCAAGGCGAAGGCCCGCGTGGGCAAGGCTCTGGGCAACGAGCAGATGCAGGCGGAGGGCACGGCCAAAGCGCTCAAGGGCAAGGCGACCCAAGAGATCATCAAGGCTGGCGAGCGCGTGAAGGGCAAGGTCGAAGAGGTCGCAGGTCTGGCCAAGAAGCGCGTCGGCGCCGCGATCAAGAATCAGCAGATGCAGGCGGAGGGTAAGCTCAAAGAGCTAAAGGGCACGGCGCGGCAGGCCCTGAACAAGACCACGGGCAAGAGCGCCAGCAAGAGCGCCAGCAAGACCCCGACCGCAACCGCAACCAAGCGATGAAGACGATCCCGCGCGCGCTACTCCCGACTCTCGCGAAGAACCCCGAGAGCGGGCGCTGTCTTTAGATGGCGTTGCTGCGCGTCGTGCTCGACGAGCTGACCATCACCGACGAGCGTTCGTTCGCGCACGTCGCGTTGTATGGGCGGCTCAAGCGCGTGCTGAACGAGGCGCGCTACGGGTTTCGGATCGCGCCGCCCGGTACGTCGCTCAGCTGGGATCGCGTCGTGTTCTTGAATCTGACCTTCTGGAGCGCGGAAGAAGGCTCGGATGTGCTGTGCGAGCGCAGCATCCCGGCGGACGTGGTCGCGCACGTCGCGTGGCATCACCTCGCGACCACGCAGCTCGCGCGGCTTGCGCCCGATGCGGTCGGTGCGCCGTGCGCCGATGCGCTGTTCTTCGGCGAAGCGATCGCGAGCGCGTTCGACCTGTACTTGGTCGGCCGGCTGCTACACAACGCGCCCGATTCGGACTTCATCGCGACGCAGGTGTCGATCATGGGCGAGGCCGCGGAGCAAGCCGGGCTCTCGGAGGCCAAGCTCGCCGCGCTGCTCGAGGCCGTAGCGCTCGATCCGGAGCGCGCGTTCGAAGACCTGCGCGCGCTGCTCTTCGATGTCGCGCGCAGGCTGATCGTCTGTCGCAACGCGAGCGAGGCCCAGCTCGTGCTCGAGAGCTTCTCGGCGCACCGTTTCGAGTCGCTGCTGCACCACTACCAGCTCTCCAATTGGGTGCTGTACGCGCGCGCTCATGGCTCGGCCGCGCCCGCGCAAGCGCGCGCCGTGGCTGAGCTCGACGCGACGCTGCGCTCGGCGCCGGTGGCCCTCGATTGGCTCACCGAGCACTGGCTGGGAAGGTAGTGAGAGAGTAGTGAGCAGCGCTTTCGCGGGCGACCCGGAGGGGAGCTCCGGCGCGCCAGCGCTGTTAACTACCGCTGGCGATCGGTGGCGATGTTCACCACGATGCGGCGGCCATTGATCTCGGCACCATTGAGGCCCTCGACGGCTTGGCCGGCATCCTTGCGGTTTTCCATCGTCACGAAGCCGAAGCCGCGCGACTGCCCGGTGCCGCGGTCGGTTAGGACGACCGCATCGGCGATCGTGCCGTACGCCGCGAAGGCTTCGCGCAGCTGCGCTTCGTTAATGACGGTCCCGAGCCCGCCGACGAAGAGCCGGCACGGGATCGACGCGACCCCGCGTGGCGCCGCCGCACGCCGTTCGATCGCGCGCATCGCCTCGTCGGTCGACGGCATGTACCCCACCACCGACGCCGCGCTTACGATCTCGGGCACCGAAGGCCCGTTCTCGCGTCGCACCATGCGCCGCTGCTCTTTGTCCTGCTGCTTGCGCGCCTGCTGTTGTTCCCGCTGGCGCTTGCCAAGGGAGTAATCACCGCCGCCACCGTTCCGACCCATGTCTTCTAGCTCCTACGTGAGCCGCGAGCATACCTCGGCTACGCGATCCGCGCATGGTGCGTTACCAGGGTCGTCATGTTGCGCAAGATCGGCATCGGTCTGCTGTTGGTTTTGCTCGCGCTTGCGGCAGCGGTCGTGGCGCTGCCGTTCGTGCTCAAACCGCCGCCGATCCCGCCGGCGGTGATCGCTTCGTCGGTCACGCATGACGCGGCGCTTTTGGAGCGGGCGTGGCAATTGCCCGCCGCGCGCGCCTTCGCACGCGAGCTCGCGTGGCAGAGCAACGGCTCGGTCTGCGGGCCGGCCAGCCTCGCCATTACATTCCGTTCGTTAGGCGAATCCGCCACTTCGGAAGATGAAGTGCTGGCAGGCACGGGCCGTTGCCTCACCGGCTTTTGCTTCATGGGGCTGACCCTCGACGAGCTGGCCAGCGTGGCGCGGGCCCATACCAAGCACAAAGTCCGCGTGCTGCGGGACCTCACGCCCGATCAGTTTCGCGACCAGCTTCGGCTCAGCAACGACCCGAGGCGGTGCTTTGTCGTCAACTTCACGCGCAAGGCGATCTTCGGCGGCGGAGGCGGCCACCACTCCCCGATCGGCGGCTATCTCGAGCCCGAGGACCTGGTGTTCGTCTTGGACGTGAACCGCGACTTCAAGCCATGGCTGGTCGAGCGCCCGCGATTGTTCGCCGCGATCGACACGCTCGACGGCGGCAAGAAGCGCGGGCTCCTGCGCATCGAGTGATGCGAAACAGGGCCTTGCGACATCGTCGACGTGCATAGCCAAGCTGCACCCGATGCGTAAGGAGAGCGCGATGACCCACTACGAATCTCAGCCTTCGAAGAGCGATCCAGACACCCGCGAAGAATCGCAAGGCGCCAAGAAGCAACGCTGGGATAAGGTCGATGAGGCCGTTTGGGAGTCGTTTCCCGCAAGCGATCCGCCGGGGCAGCGCACGACGGCGCGCGAGGTCGTCGAGGTGCATGCCGCTCAGCCGAGCGAGCGCAGCGTGGGGCAGCAGCAGAGCGAGCGCGACGCGCGCGACCTCCTGCAGAGCCTCGCGCGCGAGCTTTATCAAACGGAGACCTCGGCCAAGTTGCACTGCCGGCGCGAGGCCGAGCGATTGGGAGACGCACCGCCCGGAAGGCCGCTGCTCGCGACCGCGCTGCACGCACAGGAAGCGCTGATGAGCTTCTCGGACCAGGCGAAGCGCTTGCAGTTGCCGCTTTCGAGCCCCGTGGGCGCGCTCGTGGGCGCGATCTTTTCGGAGCTGCGAGAGCGCGTGCTCGATCGCTTGGTCCGCAGCGAGCGCTCGTACCGCGGAACCTTGCTGGGCATGCGCCATGGGGTCGATCTCGTGCTGATGTTGCGGGAGCTCTCGATACCGCTGCGCGATCCGCTGCTCGGCACGTGGTGCGAAGACTGGCTGCGCGTGCGCACGTCGCTGTTGCGCGAAGCCGAAACAAGCCTCGCGTGGTTTGCGGAGCATGCGGACAAGGCCAGGCATGTCGCGCGGCCGCTGCTGCGTCGAGCCCACGCATAACCGTTTCCTTGCGCTACTCGATCACCACAGCGTGCGCGGGCGCGCTCTGCAGACCGCGCGCCAGCGGACAGCCTTCGGCGGGGATCGGCTCGCCGCGGCGATAGCGTCCGAGCATCTGGCGTGAGCGATCGGCGAGCAGGCGGCGGACTTCGCGGCGCATGCCTTTGACGCGCGGGATCTGCATGTTGTCGTAGCCGGTCGTCGCATGGCGCAGCCACGCGATCGTCGCGGCCTCGGCGCGTTGCTCGATCGGAATGCGCTTGGTGCGCGCGACCGTGCCGCTGCCGACCGGCACCGCGTGATCCGCGATCGCCTTGGCGAGCCGTTGACCGAGCGCGGCGTGCAGCGGAGCAAAATCTAGAAAGCGCCACACGGCTTGCGCAAAGTCCTCTTCGTATTGCGCTTGCTCGACCGCGCGCTTGCGCCTACCGGTCTCGAGCTTGCGCGCGTACGACGGATCTTGGCGCTCGACCGCGAGCGTCGCGCGGATCGATTCGATCGTGCGCGCGGGCGCCCAGACGCCGCGTGAGAACAGCTTGCGACCGCGCTTCTCTTGCACGGTCCACGAAGGGCCGGCCTTTTTAACGCGGCCGGTGAGGCCCGGATCGCCGGGCGGCAAGAGCGCCCACTCCGCGGGCACGCTCAAGACTTCACCTTGCTCGGTTCGAACGGTTTCGGGGCGAGGGCCGGGGGCGACGATGCGCGATCGATCAGGCACGGCGCCGTGTCTACCGTTGCAGCCCGAGCGGTTACAAGCACAGAGTGCGGCCCGCAGCGCGACCGCCATGACCGACGAGACCGACGAGACCGACGAAACTGCCGCAGCTCCTTCCTTTGAGCAGCTCGGCCTCGACGAGCACCTGTTGCGCGCCGCACGCGCCGCGGGATTCGTCGCGCCGACGCCCGTGCAGGTGGCCGCGATCCCCGCGGTGCTCGCGGGCCGCGACGTGCGCGCGCGCGCGCAGACCGGCTCGGGCAAGACGGCAGCGTTTGGCTTGCCGCTGCTACAAAGGCTGTGTCAGCACAAAGCCGACAACGATCGCGCGGAGCGCCGCGAGCGCGGCAATCAGGTCGGCATGCTGATCCTCGCGCCCACCCGCGAGCTCGCGATGCAGATCAGCGACGCGCTGAACGCGTTCGGCGCGCAGCTTCCGGTTCGGCTCAAGGTGCTCGCCGTCTATGGCGGCGTCAGCATCAACCCGCAGATGATGGAGCTGCGCGGCGGTGCCGACATCGTGGTGGCGACACCGGGGCGCTTGCTCGACTTGCATCGCCAGAACGCGCTGCGCTTCTCGAGCACGAGCGTGCTGGTGCTCGACGAAGCGGACCGCATGCTGAGCCTCGGTTTCACCGAAGAGCTGACCGAGCTGCTCGCGCTCGTACCGAGCGAACGCCAGACGCTGCTCTTCTCCGCGACCTTCCCCGACGAGCTCAGCGCGCTCGTGCAACGCACGCTGCGCGATCCGGTGGAGATCGAGTCGGCGCCCGCGGCCGAGCCGCAGATCGAGCAGCACGTCTATACGGTCGACGAGCCGCGCAAAGCCGCGCTCTTGATCGCGCTGATCAAGCAGCTCGATCTGCAGCAGGTGTTGGTCTTCGTGAGCATCAAGCACACCGGCAATCACTTGGTCACCAAGCTCGAGCGCGGCGGCATTCGCGCGGCGGTGTTTCACAGCGACAAGAGCCAGTCGGAGCGCAACCGCTGCTTGGCGGAGTTTCGCGCCGGTGCGCTGCGGGTCTTGATCGCGACCGACTTGGCCGCGCGCGGGATCGATATCGAAGACCTACCGACGGTGATCAACTTCGAGCTGCCGCGCTCGCCCAACGATTACGTGCACCGCATCGGCCGAACCGGCCGCGCGGGCAAAGCCGGCGTCGCGATCTCGTTGATCTATCCGTCGGAGCAACAGCACTTCCGCGTGATCGAAAAGCGCATGAAGCTACGCCTAGCCCGCGAGCAGCTCGCTGGCTTTGAAAGCGCTTAGCGACGAACGCTGAGCGGTCCGCTGCCGCGGCAGGCGATGTAGAGGAAGAGGAACGCGTACAGCAGGGCGAGCTCGCCCTTGTTGACCGCGGGGAAGAAGCGCTCGTCGGTCGCGAGCTTCCAGTGGAGCTGCGTGTACGCGACCGCCATCGTGCCGCTGGCCAGCAACGCGGCCCAGCGCGTGTAGAAGCCGGCCGCGATCGCGAGGCCACACAGCAGCTCGATCAAGCCGCCGATCCAGATCTGGCTGCCGACCGCGGGGTGATGATCGGTCAGCACACCGAAGATCTTTTGCACGCCGTGAAACGTGAACATCAACCCGGAGAGGATCCGCAACGCCGCGTACGCGGCTTCGGCCCGCGGTGCCAAGAGCCGAGAAAGGCCGTCGCTGGATGAGGTGCGCATGGTGTTGAGTCCTTCGGTCTGACGTACTGTGCTTTTCATGGATGATGCCGTTGCTGCAAGTCCTTTGGAGACGCCGCGATCAGTACGGCCGCCCGCGCCGCTCGTGTCGGTCGTGGGCTTGAGCAAGACGTTCTCCGGCACGCAGGTGCTCGACTCGCTCGACTTCGAGCTGATGCCCGGCGAGGTCGTCGGCCTGCTCGGTCCGAACGGCGCGGGCAAGACGACTACGCTCAAGCTCTTGCTCGGCTTGCTGCGACCGTCGGCCGGGCGCGCGAGCATCCTCGGCTTCGATTGCACCGCCGACAGCCAGCTGGTCAAAGAGCGCATCGGCTTTACGCCGGACGAGCCGCAGTTCTATGACTTTCTCACTGGCCGCGAGTCGCTCGACTTCGTGATCAGCGCGCGCGGGCTCGATCCGCAAGCCGCGTGGGCGTCGCTCGACGAGGTCGTGCGCATCCTCGACTTCGTGCCGCAGCTCTCTGCGCTGACCGCTTCGTACTCGCACGGCATGAAGAAGAAGCTCGCGCTGCTCTGCGCGCTCGTGCATCGACCGCGCGTGTTGCTGCTCGACGAACCGACCAACGGCCTGGACCCGCCGACCGCGCTGCGCGTCCGCGAGCTCTTGCAGCGGCAAGCCGCGGCCGGATCGGTCGTGCTGCTCTCGACACACTTGCTCGATATGGCGGATCGCATGTGCGATCAGATGTTGATCATCCATCGCGGCCGCAAGATCGCATCGGGGACCTCCGAAGCGGTTCGCGCGCAAGCGGGTGTCGCACCGGACGCGACGCTCGAAGACGCATTCCTCAAGCTGGTCAGCGCATGAGCGAGAGAGATGGCTCGCACGGCTCGCTCGCGCACGCACCGCACGCGGGCCGGCAGATCGTTCTCTTGCTCGGGCTGTGGTGGCGCCACATGCGGCGGCGCGCGGTGCGGATCGGCGAAGCGCCGAAGCTCTCGGGCGTGCCCGGCTTTCTGCTGATCAACGTGATCAGCGTGGCCTACATGGCGCCGGCGATCTGGCGCGCGGTCAGCGGCAGCATGGCGGCGCACGAGGGGTTCTTCGCCTGGCACATGCTCGGCGTGCTGCTGGTCGCGTTCGGGGGCGGCGCGACGAAAGCCGCCGGCGCCTTGCAGCTGCGCGGAATGCGCAACGACGCGTTCCTCGAAGCGCTGCCGCTCATGCCGGCAGCGACGCTCTCGCTACAGCTGATCGATGGCGTGGTGTTGATCCTGCTCGCGCTCGTCGTGCCGCTCGCGGCGCTGCACACGCACGGGCCGCTGGGCATCAGCTCGATCTTGCCGACGCTGCTCGGCGCGTTCGCATACGTGGTGTTCTTCGTGCTCGCC
>JAYUYY010000156.1:0-2751 GCA_043752225.1 Sandaracinaceae bacterium
GCATCGCGGACGCGCTGGATAATCACCTGCTTGGCGGTTTGCGCGGCGATGCGGCCGAAGCCGTAGCGCGCTTGCTGCAAGCCGAGCAGATCGCCGAACTCTTTGTCCTGTTGACGAGCGCGGTCGGTGTCGTCCTTCAGATAGAAGATCTGAAAGCCGAGCTCCTCGCCGAGATCCGCCTCGAGGCCGTAGCGCTTGGCGTCGACCTCCGAGATCTCGCGTTCCGGATCGCTCACGTCTTCGACGACGGTGAGGTACTGGAAGAGGTCGACGTGACCCGTCTCCTCGTTGAAGCGCGCCTCGATTTCACGGTTCAAGCCAAACGTACGTTTGGCCGCCGTCAAAATCGCTTGCTCCATGGTCTCGACCAAGATCTTTCGATCGATGCCCTTTTCACGGGACACCTGGTCGATGATGTTGCTCAGTGAAGTCGTACCCTCTTGCATGGTGACCTCTCGGTGACTGCTCAGCGGTGGCCGGCGCGCCGGCCCTTTTCGGTGAGCTTCTTTTCGGACTCGAATCGATAGACGAGGTTGGCCTTGGTGATGTCGGCCAATGGAATCTCGAACGTGGCGCCGTCCTGCGCGACTCGCACGTAGTCGGACACGCCTTCTGCGACAAAGCCTTGCAGGACGCCTTGAAAGCGCCGCCGCCCCTCGATCGGGCGAATCGACGCAACACGCACTTCGCGACCTGCGAAGCGCACGAAATCTGCTGGCGTGATGAGCGGGCGTTCGACGCCCGGTGAGCTCACCTCGAGCCGGTAGTTACCCATCGGCGCGACGCCTTCGGAAACATCGAGCGCGGTCGAAAGATCGCGGCTCACGTTCTGGCAATCCGCGAGCGACACGCCGGCTTGCACGGTCGCGTCCGCCGGAAGCGGAACAACTGTTTCTGCTTGTTCGCCCGCAGCCACACGCTCGATCAGCACGCGCAGCACAGCGCCGTGCTCCGTGGTCATGCGCGCATCCACCAAAGCAACGCCATGCGCGCGGCAGATCGGTTCGATCACCGCGCGGAGTCTTTGGAGCTGTTGGGATGCTGTTTCCGGCATGAGCGGGCTTCGAAAAGCGAGTGAGGTGCGAGCTGTTGAGCCGTCTTAAACCGACAAAAAAGGCCAAAAAAAGCGAAAAAAAGGTGGGACCCTTCAGGGAGGCCCACCGGCACATTCCCAGATACTTCTGCGGCGCCTTCTAGCACAGCGGCATTTCGTGGGCAACCGCGTGCAAGTCCTCGGGTCTCTTACGGTTTACTTGGTACCCGGAAGCGTTTTGAAGAGACTCCGAAGCCGTTCGATGACCGCCTCAAAACGCTCGAAAATAAGCCGATTTGCGCCCTCATGGCTCGCTCAGCTCGCCGGCCTCTGTGTCGGCTTGAGCCAAATCAGCTGCGCCGCCGGACCGCGCCCCACCCCTGCGAGCGCGCAGAGTGCGGTCGCAGACGATGCTCGCGCAGCCCCTTCATCGCAAGCGGCGGCGCTTTGGGCGCGCAGAGCGGAACGCGCGCAGCTCGAAGCGGCGATCGCACAGCTCAGCGAAGATGCGCGCGCTACCGATTCGCGCGGCGCGGCCGCAGCGACGCAGCTCGCGAACGCGCACCTGTTAATGGGCGAGAGCATCCTCGCGCTTGGCTGGGCTGAGCCCGCGCAAGCCGCGCGGCATTTCGCGCTCGGCAGCGAAGCGGCCATCCACGCGCTCGCTCGCTCTGCCGCGAGCGCCGCAGCCGCTGTTCAACAAGAGCGCGCGCCTGCTGCCAGCGAGCTGCGCACGCCGGGCGATGCGCCTTCCGCATATTGGCTCGCCGCCAATGTGTACGCGGGCTCGCAGCTCGCGGGCTTCGCCGAGCTCGTGACGCACGAAGCGCTCGTGCGCGGCGTGCTCGAGCGCTGCATCGAGCTGGCGCCCGAGCTCGACGGCGGAGGCGCGCAGCGTTTGTTGGCCGCGCTGTATGCCCATCCCGTGCTACCCGCGATGCGCGACCTCGCGAAGGCACGCGCGCTCACCGACGACGCGCTCAGCCGAGACCGGAACGATCTGCGCAACGCGCTCGCGTACGTCGAGCATTACGCCGTGCCCGCCCAGGATGCGGCGGCGGCACACGCCCGGCTCGATGCGCTGCTCGCAGCGAGCGCGAGCAGCGCTGAAGACCGAATCGCGCTCGCACGCGCCAAAGCGCTCGCAGCAGCGCTCGAAGGGAGACTCGAGTGAAGGTCGCAATCAAACGAGCAAGCCTCCTGCGCTCGCTGCTCTTGTGCGCGCTCGCACTCGCGGGTGCGCTCTCGCCGCTCGCCTCGCCACCCGCGCTGGTGAGCGCGCAAGCGCGCTGGGTCGTGAAGCTCGGCACCAGCGCCCGCAGCGGCTCACCGCTCGAGGGTGCGATGAGTTCCGTCGCCGATGCGATCGAGCACGCGCATGCGAACCGATTTTGGGTGAAACGCTTTTCGGATGCCGCGCTCGTTCACGCCACGCCATCCGAGCGCGCGCAGGCTGCGCTCGAGCGCGTGGCGAAGGGCGAGGTCCACGGATACGCCGCGAGCTTCGACGAGCTCGTGCAAGCCGCTCCCGATCTCGCGGTGCTCGGCGCGCCCTTTTTGTTCGACGATGTAGCCGCCGCGCGCAAAGCGCTGCGCGGACGGTTGAGCGGGCTGATCGGCGATGTCCTCGCGGCCAAGGGTTTACATCTCTTGACCGTCGGCGCATGCGACACGCGCGAGCTGCTCAGCGCCGAGCGCTCGCTGACCACGCCCAAAGA
>JAYUYY010000157.1:0-2751 GCA_043752225.1 Sandaracinaceae bacterium
CCTCGAACGTCCGCGGCGTGCGCGGCGCGCTGGCTTCGCGCTCTTGCGCCTCGAGATAACCGGTCAGGCACTCGTACGCGATCTGCGGCGGCAGGCCGAAGGTGTTCGCTTGGTACGGGTAGCGCGTGTACACGCCCTGGCTCCACACCCGGCTGTTGCGCTGCACCAGCACCAAGCGATCGGGCAGCAGCCGGTTGATCCACGCGCGGATCTCCGCGTCGCGCAGATGCAGCAAGTGGCCGGTGCGGTCGAAGCGAAAGCCGCGCTCCTCGACCGTGATGACATGGCCACCCGGTTGCGAGAGCCGCTCGTGCAGCTCGAAGCCGTCCTTCAAGTGGTGCCCGGTGGAAAGCCCGGTGAGGCCAGCGCCTAGAATCTGAATGGGGGCGTGCGGCATGACGCGGTCGTTTGCGAGCGAAGATCTCGAAAGTCGGCGGGACTGTTGACCAGGCCCGGTATCGCGTCAATGCGGCTCGCCGGTTGGACGTACCGCTAGCACGCCACCGCGCACACGAGCGCGTGCGCCGACTCGAGCTTGACCGCGAGCGGGCCACAGGCCGCGGGGATCGCGGCGGTCGTACCGCTCGGCACGACGAGTGCGCTCTTGCCTTCGCCGAGCGTAAGCGTGCCGTCGATCACGGTGACCGAGCGCAGCGCTGCCCAGTCCGGCAGCGCGATCATGCCGTTGCCGCTGAGCCGCGTGACGCGCAGATGAGTCGAGCTGATCGCAGCGTTGCTCTCGGGGCCGCACAGCGCGTCGATCCGCGCCGCGCCGCGCCGGTCAGGCACGCCAAAGCCACGACAGCGCGTCGCCAACCATGCGGGGCTCGTCGCGCGTCCCCAGTTCGTCGCCGCCAGCGCCTGTGCGACGTGCAGCTTGCGCGGTGCGCCGAGTGAATTCGGCGAGCCATTCGCATCGAAGCGCCGGTTCCAATCCCAGTACCGATACGTCAGCGCGCGCTTGCCCGGTTCGACATGCTGCGGCTCGAGCAGCGTGATCCCGCGGCCGACTGCGTGCGGCGTGCCGGGCTCGAGCAAAATCAGATCGCCCACATGCACCGCGCGCTGCGCCATCAGGCCGCTGAGATCGTCGCCGCGCTCGAGCGCGCGCCGCACTTGCGCTTCATCGCAGCGATCGCGAAAGCCGAGATACACGCGCGCGCCCGGCTCGTGCGCGACGACGTACCAAGCTTCGACCTTGCCGCCTTCACCGGGCGCGAGGCCCGGCGCGCCGTCCTCCGGGTGGATCTGCAGCGAGAGATCATCGCCAGCGTCGAGCCACTTCACGACCAGCGCCGTAGTCATGCGCCCGCGCTCGGCCTCGTGGCCGAGCATTGCGATCGGCTCGGCGCTCAGTAGATCCGCGAGCCGTTCGCCCGAGCTCGCGTAGCTCGGCAGCTCGACTCCCGCCGACAGCTCCCAGCTCTCGCCGACCGAAGTGCCCGCGGGGTAGGGCAGGTTGAGCGCCGCCTTGTGCACTCCGAGCAGCCGCGGCCCGCCCCACGGCGTGCGCTGCGGCGGCGTGAAGTTGTCCGGCCGGAGCTGGATCGGTCGCAGCGAGCGCGGCGCAGGTGGCTGACTCGCAAGCGCGGGCTGACTCGGCCGAATCGGTGCTTTCGAAGCGCTCACGCGGCGATTTCCTGTCGCAAAGTTGTCGCACGTGTGCGGCTAGATACACTCATGTGCGTCCACGTAGGCAGCGCCTGTGGGCTCCACCAGCGGAGAACCGATGCCATCTGCGAATCCTTATCAGGGACCCGACCGCCGCATCCACCGGGTGTTCGTCACCCGCAACACCGAGTACCACGTGCGCAAGGACCAGTGTGTCGGCGTCCGCGATCGCGAGAGCGGCTCGTGGATCCAGCGCCATTTCGCGTTGAAGCTCCAGGTGTCGGGCGCGATTCGATTCTTCGAAGGCGGCTCGATGACCGCGAACCCGGGTCTGCCGAACGTCGGCGAGTCGATGTACTTCGAGACGATGGGCCGCGACCTCGTCACCAGCTCGATCGTTTCGGTCGAACGCGCGCCCGCAGAAACGATCTCGCAGTACTCATGACGGCCCGCTCGCGCGAGCGTGATATAGGCCGCCCATGACCGAGCGCATCGTGCGCGTCGTTGCCGCAGTGATCGAGCGCGACGGCCGCTATCTCGTAACCCAGCGCCGTCCTGCTGCGGTGCTACCGAACTTGTGGGAGTTCCCGGGCGGCAAAGTCGAGCCCGGTGAGAACGATGCCGAGGCGTTGCGCCGCGAGATCCGCGAACGCCTCGATGCCGACGTCGAAGTGCTGCAGATGATCTCGTTCGTGCGCCACCCGTACGAGCGCTACACGGTCGATCTGCATCTCTATCAATGCCAGCTGTTGAGCGACGTGCGCGCCGCGGCCGTGCAGAGCTTTCGCTGGCTGTGCTCCGATGAGTTCGACGAGTACGAGTTCACGCCTGCCGACGAAGCTTCGATGAGCAAGCTGCTCGGTGAGGGCTGACGTGCGCGCGCGCTGGCTGCTCGGCTGCGCGCTGATCGCGTGCAGTGCCTGCAACGCGGCGCGCGCCCCCGAGCCCGCTCACACGCCGGCGATCAAAGTTGCAGCGGTCGAGGCGTCCGCCAAGCCCGCTTCTTCGCCCAACACGCCCAACACGCCCAACACGCCCAGTCCGCCCGCCATGACCGATCGCCAGGAATTTCACATTGCGTTGGATGCTTTGCTTCAGCCTGAACGCTTTAAAGACTACTGCCCCAATGGGTTGCAGGTG
>JAYUYY010000158.1:0-7118 GCA_043752225.1 Sandaracinaceae bacterium
CGGCTGCGGGTCCGGCTCCGGGCGCGCTCGCTCTCACACCCAAATCGGGCTCGAATCCCTGGCTGCAGCGAGGTGGGTACGGGAACGACCGGTCAGAGAAAAATTTTGGGGCGCAAGCCGCTCTAAGCCAAATACGGGCTCGCAGTAGGCTCGAATCAGCGCGAGATCTGGACGCGCGCTTCGAGGATTCGATCTGCGGGCTGAAGTGCATCTGCGACCTCGAGGCCCGCAGTGACTCGGCCTAGCAGTGTCGTGCGGCGGTCGAGCTGCGGGCTGCGCTCGAGGATGATCGCGAAGCCCGGCCCGACGGCGTCGCGGCCGTGATCCTGGAGCAAGACGGATCCCCGTATAACCGGGTCGATCGCCGGCTCGTCACGGAGGGCGGGCAACCCGGTCTCCGCGTGCGGCGCGAACGCGATCACGCGACCCGGTGTGAGCGCGGCGATCGGCAATCCATCGAGCACACCGCCTCGAGCGAGCTGCACGAAGCGCACAGCGGCTGCAGGTGCGCGATTCACATCGAGTGTCAGCGTGAGCGTGCCTGCGGTGGTCAAAAGCTTCACGTGAAACACGCTTCCGGGTGTTGGCCAGCGCTCTTCGGGCAACGCGGAGAGCACGCCCCATGGCGGTCCGGGATCAGGAAGCTGCCATTCCGCGACCAGACTGCGAGCGACTTCGCGCACCGCACCGGCGTGGTTTCGGGCGAGCCGGCCAATACGGTCTACGAATGCCGTGAGCTCGGAGTCTTGCGGATGGGTATCGGGTGCCTCCGCTGGAGTGGGTGAGGGCGGTCGTACCAACGCGCGCACCGCCCGCAGCCAGGCGATCGAGCTTTCCGGCGCGCGTTCGGCGGTCGTGAACGCCGCCGCAAGCGCCGTAGGCAGCTCCGGTTGAGCTCGAAGATCCGCAGCACGTGCGGTGACCTGCCGAGCCGCCGCAGCAATCACGACTGGGTCGGCATGGGCCAGACCCCACGTGATCAGCGACGCCGCGTGCGACGGTGGCAGGGTCGAGCTGGCCGTGATGGCCGCGAGCTGAACCGGGCGCGGCCCTTTTACGAAGAGCTTCTGTAGCTGATCCGCCCGCAGCGCATCGGAATCGGTTGCAAGTGCAAGCACCTCGGCGCTCCACGCATCTCGCAAAGCCTCCGGCACCAGACCGTGGCCGCAGTCAGTCAGCTTGCCCGGCCAATGACGAACTGTGTCGCGCAAACGCGCCGCCGCACAGTGCGCGAGCGCGCGTCCTTGAGCGACGCGTGGCACTTCGTTGGCGACCGGGTGCAAAGCCGCGACCGCCTTCTCAGCCAGGCCCGCGCTCGCCGGGTCGTCCGGGTGTGCCTCCGCGGCGGCAAAGGCGAGCAGCAGCAGCTGCAGTCTCGGGCCGCCGAGCCGAGCGGGTCGATCCAGCTGCCTCGCGAGCTCGACGCTTGCCCACGCGGCCAGCGCGGCCGGCGACAGCAGAGCGCCGAGCTGACGCACGGCCTCGAGCGCGATCCGGGTCTCGGATGATCCGGCTGTAAGCTCGAGCGTAGGCAGCGCATCGCGCCCGATCAGCACCGGCAGCGCGACGACAGCGGCCAGAGCTACGCCGATATCAATACGCGGGTCGGTTCGCTTCGCGAAGTCCTTGAGTGTCTGGACCACTTGGTCCCGAACCGGGTCGGAGAGGGCAGCCGCAAGGTTCGGCTCGGCGAGCGCCGCAGCGCAGACCGTCGCGATTTCGGGCTCGGGCGAGGCCAAAAGCTCGGGCAAGCGGTCCAGCACGACCGGCTGCGGGATGTATCCGCGCTGCGCGAGCCGACCCAGCGCACCGCACGCGGCCTCGCGTTCGGCGGTGGCGGTCCGGGTGAACGATTGAGCGAGCGCTGGGAAGTCGGCACGTGGAAGAGTGTCGGCGAGCAGGCTCAGCAAGATCGCGCGTTCTTCTGGAGTGCTCGACGCCGCGTAAGCCCCGAGCAGCGTCGCTTCGCGGACGGCGGGCTCGAGTGCGGGGTGGCGCGCAAGCCCGAACGCTGCGTGCAGACGAACCCCGCGATCCGCGTCGCCCAACGCGAGATCGAGCAGAGGCAGCGTCGCATCGCTCTCGATCCGGGCGATCAGCTCGGTGGCCAACGCTCGGGTGGGGAGGTCGGATCCGAAGGCCGCCGCGCGCAGCTGAGGGCTGACCGAACGAGCGTCGGCCGCAGAACGAAGCGCAGCAAATGAGACCGCCGCAGGCTTGCGAGCGGAGGGCGACGAGGCGTCGTTTCCGCGCTCGGAGCTTTCGCATCCGACCGCACCCAACACCGCGACTAACAGGGCGCCAGCAAGCGTGCACGAGCTGCCGCTACGTCGTGCAAAACGCTTCGGTTCTCTCGTCGCACCGTCGGGCAACGGTGCACCACATCCACGCGTTGCACGTGAAGCGAACCGCGCGCTACGTCCACCCGTTTCACGTGAAACACTGCGTGACGTTTCACGTGAAACGATGACATGACATGTATTGTCTTTTGGTGACCAGCTAATCGGAAGCTCTCCTCGTTGCGCGGGCCAGCACTTAACGATAAGGCCGCGCCGGTCGCCAAATTTGAGCTTGTTGTGACTTTCGACGCACACATCCGCCGTGCCCTAGACGCCCTGCAAAACGCAGGTCTGCTGCGCGAGCCGCGCACGATCGAGAGCGCTCAAGGCCCCGAGCTGCGCATCGCCGGCCAGCGTGTCCTCAACCTCTGCTCGAACAACTACCTCGGCTTCGCGGACGATCCCGCGCTCGCCCGTGCAGCGTCCGAGGCCCTGATCGAGCACGGCTTCGGCGCCACGGCATCGCGCCTGATCACCGGCACGCACGCATTGCATCGCGCTGCGGAGCAACGGCTCGCGCGCTTCCTCGCCAAGCCGAGCGCCTTGCTCTTCAGCACTGGCTACGCCGCCAATGTCGGCGCACTGCAAGCGCTGGCCGCACGCGATGACCTCGTGCTGAGCGATTCGCTCAACCATGCGAGCTTGATCGATGGCGCTCGGCTCTCACGCGCGCGCATCGCGATCTATCGTCACCTTGATCACGAGCACGCCGCCGAGCTGCTCGCAGAGCATCGCGCGCAACACCGCGCAGCAATCGTGATCACTGAATCGCTGTTCTCGATGGACGGCGACGCCGCGCCGCTGCTCGAGCTGCGCGCGCTCTGTGATCGCTATGACGCCGGCCTCTTGGTCGACGACGCGCACGCGATCGGCGTGCTCGGACCGAACGGCCGCGGCTTGTGCGCAGAGCAGGGAGTGCGCCCCGACGTGCTGATCGGAACGCTGGGCAAAGCGTTTGGCGCTTCCGGCGCGTTCGTCGCAGGCAGCGCGGACCTCGTTCAGCTGCTCGAAAATCGCGCGCGTAGCTTTGTCTTTTCCACCGCAGCGCCGCACGCGCTCGCGGCCGCCGCGATCGTCGCCTGCGATCTCGTTGAGCAAGCCGACGACCGTCGCGCGACGCTGTTGCGGCATGCGGAACGCTTGCGGGTCGGGCTCGTCGAAGCGGGGTACGAAACGCGACCTGGTCGCGGCCCCATCGTGCCGGCGCTGATCGGTGCGCCCGAAGAGACGATGGCGATCTCTCGCGCGCTCTTCGACCGCGGTGTGTTCGTACAAGGGATTCGCCCG
The DNA here is from genome assembly GCA_043752225.1 of Sandaracinaceae bacterium. Classification (GTDB taxonomy): domain Bacteria; phylum Myxococcota_A; class Polyangia; order Polyangiales; family JAFGIB01; genus JAYUYY01. Next base: position 3,627 of record JAYUYY010000158.1, read on the forward strand.
CCGACCGTTCCCGCCGGCACGAGCCGCTTGCGCCTCACGCCGATGGCCACGCACACCGAAGCTCAAATCGAGCAAGCCCTCGACGCGCTGCGCGCCTGCCGCGGCGCACGATGACGCCGCCTTCGCAAACGCGCGACCTATCGCGGGCGCTCTTCGTTTCGGCTACCGGAACCGGCGTCGGTAAGACGTACGTGTGCCGCGCGCTGGCCGCCGCGCTTCACGAGCTCGGCTTGCACGTGGCAGCGCTCAAGCCGATCGAGACCGGCATCACCGATTCCGCGAACCCATCGCAGCCGATCGCATCGCAGCTGATCCCCGAGCTCCGGACCGATGCCGAGCTGCTGGCTCGCGCGTGTCGCCGCCCCGAGCTCGCGAACGCTCCCGGCTTCTATCGAGCTGCGCCGCCGCTTTCGCCGTACGCCGCCGCGCTCGCGACCTGCACTCCGCCGCCTCGGGTCGAAGATCTAGCCGTTGCGATCCGAGCCCACGCGGCCGGCGCGGATGCGCTGATCGTAGAAGGCGCCGGCGGACTCCTGGTGCCGCTCAACCGCGAGCACGCGATCGCCGATCTGGTCGCTGCGCTCGACATGCCGCTCTTGTTGATCGCGAGCGACGCGCTCGGCGTGCTCTCGCACGTGCTGACTGCAGCCGAATCCGCCGCACGCCGAAATCTCAAGCTCGCCGGGGTGGTTCTCACCCAACACACGCTCGGGTCGCAAGCGCCGGATGAAAGCCGCGCGCACAACCGCGTGATCCTCAGCGAACGCCTCGCGTGCCCGGTGCTCGCGTTTCCCGCTTGCGAGAACGATGACGCGATCCTCGCCACCGCGGCGCGCGCTTCAGGGCTGCTCGCGCTATTCCAGTCACTCTAAACGACGTATAGTCATTTTTGGCTATACGCGGGTTGGAACGAGCAGCTCGCGCTGCGCTCAATCCGCTTCGAATCTCACGTCTTTCGCGCCGATCCGCAGCGCGCCGATCCGCGCGGGAAGCGCTTGATCGAGCAAAACTTCAGCCTTGAGCTCGCCTTGCAGCCGCGCCGGAATCTTGCCGTCGAGATGCACCACCGCTGTCATCTCCTGATTGATCTTCGGCCGCACGGTTTGCTTGAGCGGCACCTCGATCGTCTCGCGGATCGGTGCGCGCACGAGCCCCTTCACATGAAAGGTCTGCGCGATCGGGATCGTCGCCTTCACCGGGATGTTGGCGCGGAATGGCAGCCGCAGCTTGCGCACCGGAACCTTGAGCGTGTCGCGGATATGAACGTTCTGCCGTATCGGCACCCGAGCCTTGATCGGCACGTCGACCTTCACCGGCACCTTCACGCCGAGCAGCGTGGTCACCTCGGTGTCGACCGGCACGACGATATCGATGTCGATCACGTCGTCGATGAACACGTCGGTATCGAGCGGCACCTCGAGCGTGCTCAAGTCGAGCTCGCGCTCCGTGAGCACCATGTCGATCGGCACGTTCAGCTCGATCATGATCTGATCGTTGACCGCGATCTCGGTGTCGATCGGCACCTCCAAGTCGAGCTTGATCGGCACCTTGATCGTTTCGTCGAGCGGGATCTCGAGCTGGTCGAGCTTCACCCGCGCGCTGATCGCGTCGTCCATCTTGATATCGAGCGGCTGCTCGATGCGCAGCCGAAACGGCACGCGACCGCCGACCTTCACCGGCACGTCGCCATCGATCTCGATCCGCAAGCGCACGTGCTCGACCGCCCACGCGCCGCCCAACGTGATCCCCACGAGCGCAGCCGCGATCCCGACCCCCATTACGATCCGCGAAGTGCCCTGCATCCGCCTTCGATACAGGACCACGCCCCGCGACGCGAAGAATCAGCGGGGACGCATCCAATCGCCGAAGAAGTGAGCGAAGCCATCCGCCTTGGTGCCGACGTACGTCGCGAACGGCGCTGCGTGCGCCTTGCGGCACATCGAGCAGTGGCAGTGCGACATGTTGAAGAACGGCGCACGCGCTTCCCACTGCACCGTCTTGCACAAGCACGAGCCGTGCACGATGGAGCCTGACGCGTCGCCCGCCTGATCTGCTTGGACCATGCCGCGAATCTACTGTTCGCGCGCCGATTGGCAATTCTGTCGCGACTATGTTTACCGGCGCGCTACCGCAAGCGGCCGCCGCGCTCGCGGACGAGGCGGTCCTCGACCGCGTCCATCTCGAGCTGCGCGCGCTTGTGCGCTTCGTCGAGCCCGAGCACGCGAGTCGCGATGTCCTTGCTCCAGAGCATCACGCCAAACTTATGCATACGCGCCCGGTGGTGCTTGACCTTGTCATCGACCGACGCCTTGAGCCGCCCAAGCCCGCGCAACGCGTGCAGCGGCTGACCGCTCAGCGCATAGCCATTTTTAGTCAGCTCGGAGTCAGCGAGGGACTCGAACATGCGCAGGTCGCTCGCGCTGAGCTGCGTGCGCCATTTGCCGGCTTGTCCCGGATCGACCGGCTGATACGTCGAGTGCTCGTGGTAGCGCAGCGTCGACGGGTCGTACGCGAGCTTCAAGAAGTCACACAAGCGTTGCAGCTCTGCCTCAGGCTTCGCAATCAGCTCTTCGAAGCGCAGCTCGATGCGTTGCGAGGGCGGGATCAGCGCTTTGACTGCGTCCCACTCCTCGATCGATTGCTTCCAGCGCTGACCGCCTTCGTAGCCGTTGCCGAGCCAGCCGAACTTGATCCACGAGGCGCACACGTCGCGCCCATCGCGCACGATGTGAATGAAGCGCGCGCGCGGAAACGTGATCAGCGCCTGCTCGTAATGCCGATGCACTTGGCAAACCAGCTCGCGCTTTTCGCGCGCGGACACGCCCGCGTGGCTGTCGCGGACCTGCCGCAGCAAGTCGCGCGTCAACGCCCGAAAACCGAGCGCCGGATCGATCCGCAGCTTGTGAAACATGAACGAGCGATTGGTCGTGAGCCACGCGTGGTACTCGGCGAGGTTCGGCTCTTTGCCGTCCTGCATGCCGTCCCACACCCACTCGAGCTCACTTGCGTGGGCGATGTCCGGATGATGTCCGAGCATCAACCCGAGCATGGTCGTGCCCGATCGCGTTGCACCGAGGATAAACACCGGCGCTTCCAGCGCGCTATCTACGCGAGGCACTGCGCCCGATCGTGAGGTCGTGCTGCGAAATGCTTCCTGATCAGTTTCGACATCTTCACTCGGCTCACGCTCGGAAACGCTCTCAGCGCCGCGTTCGGAAAAGCTTGCGCCGCCTCGGTTCGAGAGTTTGTTCATAGCGACCTTTATGTGCACGCGAGCACCGGCGTCGAGGCACCGTCGTGTTCTTGCGCGGAGAGAGACTTGGTTTCGGCGATCCGCATGGATCGCCGACGGGTCAACGCTTCAGCGTTCTTCGCGAGCGCCTACGCAAAGCAGACGCGCATCAGAACATGTACGCGATCGCGAGGCCCGTGCTGAAGCTCACACCAGTCCAGGCGATCACGCGTTTACCGCCCGCTTCATAGCTCGCTCCG
>JAYUYY010000159.1:0-2748 GCA_043752225.1 Sandaracinaceae bacterium
CGCGAGCGCGCGCGAAAAGCTGCGCGTCGAGATCGATGGCATGCTGGCTGCGGCCGAAGCCAAGCTGACCGAGATCAAAACCGTCGAAGCCGGCGTGCGCAGCGCGCTCGAAGGCGCCAACAAAGCCGGCCTCGACCTAAGCCTTCAAGAGATCACGTATCGCCGCCTCGAGCGTGAGCGCGACAACGCAGCGCGGCTCTACGGCACGATCCTCGAGCGCACGGCCGATACGGATCTGACGCGCGCGATCGAGGTCTCGCTCGTACGCGTGATCGATCGCGCGCTGCCGCCGACGTTTTCGTATTACCCAAGCCACCAACGCAACCTCACCGTTGGCGCGCTACTCGGCGTGATGCTCGGTTTGGGCATCGCCTTCCTGCTCGCGCAGCTCGACCGTGTGCTGCGCACCGTCGAAGACGCCGAAGCCTTGGGCATCACCATCCTGGGCATCATCCCGCGGATCGAAGATGGCGCGGTCTCGCGCGCTACCAACTACGCGCGGCGCCGGCGCAAAAACGCGCCTGAGCTGATCACCAACCGCGATCTCGTGGTTCACACGCACCCGAAATCCACGGTCGCAGAGAGCTGCCGCACGATCCGAACGAACCTCACGTTCATGGGCGCCGATCGCCCGCAGCGCTCGCTCGTGGTCACGAGCGCCAGCCCGCGCGAAGGCAAGACGACGGTCGCGATCAGCCTTGCGATCTCGCTCGCCCAGAGCGGAAAACGCGTTTTGCTGATCGACACCGACTTGCGTAAGCCGCGCGTGCACAAGGCGCTCGGCCGCTCAAACAGTCGCGGCGTGACCACCGTGCTGGTCGACGAAGCGCTGCTCAAGTCGGCGATTCAGACCACCGACATCCCCGGCCTCGATCTGTTGCCGTCGGGCCCGATCCCGCCGAACCCTTCGGAGCTCCTGCACACCAAGCAGTTCCGCGCGTTGATCGAAGAGGTCAGTCGTTTGTACGACCACGTTCTGCTCGATAGCCCGCCGCTCGGTGCCGTCACCGATGCGGCGATCATCGCCCCTCAGGTCAGCGCCGTGATCATCGTGTTGCACGGCCAGAAGACCACCCGCGATGCCGCGCGCTCGGCGCTACGTCAGCTGCGCGACGTCAGCGCTCACATCACCGGCGGCGTGCTCAACGATGTCGACCTGGGCGCGCGCCACTACGGTTACGGCTCGTACTACTACTATCACAGCGAGGGGTACTACCAGACGGAGGCTGACGAGCCCCGCTCGGAGCGCCCAGCCGCGGAGTCGTGACGGGGGTTGCGCTGCGCTCGACCTGCATCGCTGAGCAGAGCCCGATTGGATTGCGAAGCGTTGAACGGCGACTACGTGTCGTGCACCGCATGAAGATGTCGAACGGGAGGCGGGCAAAGCAGTGATCAGCGCGCTCACAGCGTTCGTGATGGCGGTGGTCGTGGTCATCCTCGTGACCCCTCTGGTGCGCCGTTTCGCGCTCGATGTCGGCGCTGTCGATGAGCCTGGTGAACAGCGTCGCGTGCACGCCCGCGTGATCCCGCGACTCGGCGGCATCGCGATCGTGCTCGGGTTCTTCGTACCGCTGCTCGTGCTCTTCGGGATCGAGACCGAGGTCGCGCGGCAATTTTTTGCCGATCCACTGCGCGTCGTTGGGCTGGTCGCGGGCGGCTTGGTCATCACCGCGGTCGGGGTGCTCGACGATGTCCGCGGGGTGCGCGCGTGGAACAAGCTCGGCGTGCAGTGCGCGGCGGGCACGATCGCCTACGCTTGCGGCTTCAAGATCTCGGCGGTGACCCTGCCCGTTATCGGCCACATGGACATGGGCGTCTTTGCGCTGCCGGTGACCGTTCTGTGGATCGTGGCTATCGTCAACGCGATCAACTTGATCGACGGCTTGGACGGCCTCGCGGGCGGCGTCGCGTTCTTCGTGTGCATCACCAACCTGGTCGTCGGCCTGCTCAACCACGACATGCTGGTGACGCTGCTGAGCGCGAGCTTGGGTGGCGCGGTGCTCGGGTTCCTGCTCTTCAACTTCAATCCGGCCAGCATCTTCATGGGCGACTCGGGCAGCCTATTTCTTGGCTACGTGCTCGCCATCACCTCGATCCTCGGCAGCTACGTCAAGAGCTCGACCACGGTCGCGATCTTGGTGCCTCTAATCGCGCTCGGTCTGCCGATCGTCGACACGCTGTTCGCGATGGTCCGCAGGTTTCTAGAGCGTCGACCGATCTTCTCGCCGGACCGCGGACACATCCACCATCGACTGCTCGCGATGGGCATCAACCATCGCCGCGCCGTCCTGATCCTGTACGGCTTGTCGGTCCTGTTCGCGGCAGGCGCGATCCTGATCGCGATGGGCCGGCGCTGGCAGATCGGAACCGCATTGTTGGTGCTCAGCGTCGCCGTCATCGGCGTCGTGCGTGCGCTCGGCAACTTTCATGTCGCGTTGCGCCGCTTTCGCACGGTCGAGCACACGCACTCGCCCGCGGTCGAGCGCCTGCGGGTCAGCGTGCCGATCGGCTTGCAGCGCATCGCCGCCGCGCGCGATGTCGGGGGCGTCGGTGAATGCTTGCGCGACCTGCGTGAGCATGCCGAGTTGCTGGTAATCGAGGTGATCAGCAGCGAAAACGCCGAGCTGCCCTCGCGGGTTTGGAAGGCCGAAGGCACCGCCACTGAAGCCGTCTCGGTCTCGTTTCCGCTGCCCGCGGCCGGCGCTTCCGCGCGCCTGCGTTTCGCCTGGACCAGCGATCAAGGCGAGC